>CANQLX010000012.1 GCA_947624835.1 uncultured Clostridia bacterium | reverse complement strand
GCAGCTGAAAGGTTGTGGATTTTTTATAGGTTTTTGGGGGTCATTTGTTTCCTATAATATTCAGGTGTACAAAATTGCAGTTTTATAATAAAATATAAATATTATACAAAATTATTTCATGAAATTCAAAAAATCACGAATAACTGCAAAAGTTTCAAGGCAGATTTCTAAACGCACTTGTGCAACAAGCATTTTATAATAATCTTCATCATTAAATTTACTGTAAAAATGATCACGCTTAATCACTAAAATCTCGTTTTCAAACTTATTGATTGTTGCTAACATATATTCTAAAATTATATCTCTATAAATTTTATCCTGATCAGTCAACAAAAACACCACCGGTATCAGACACAGAATCTTCATCAGGTTCGCAGAGAAGTTCTCTATATTTAAATGACAGACAATACTTCTTATCATCAACCTGTTTAATGAGATCATGTATGCCGAATTTTTGTATATATGTATAAACAGCCGCTCCAGCTTGCTGAGTGACGTAACGCACGAGTTTATACTGATTATAATCATCAGAAGGAGCAACATATAAAGAAATCTTGCCACCGTCGATAACCGAATTGCAAAATCTTTCCCAATGCGGAGCTACCGCCCAACGCCATTTATTTGTATCAGTATCAGAAGAAATTACAAAACGAATATAATTGTTGAGAACAAGAAAAAATAATTCAATCATTGGCTTGCCCTCAGAAAGAAGCTGAATAAAACGATCTGCATTAGTGTGACGCATTTTAATTTCACAACGGACCCAATAATTACAATCGGGAACAATGTCCTTAGACTTACGCTCTGCCAATTTATCATATATTGTTATCCATATGTTAGAACCCTGCCTACCACAATTTAATGTCTTATATGTAATACCGGGATTATTAAAATCAAAACTTTCAATGATGCTGCCACGACGAAAACGGGTAACAACATTTCCATCACGTGTATCTTTTATACATTGATCAAGATCAATAAGACCATCAAAATCATCGTAAGCAACATCAATACGTGACATCTTCGCCTTTGGCTTATTAATAGAAGTATCTTCATTCAATAAATAATATATATTTTTAATTAAATTATCAAAACTAACTTTACTAAGCTTCTCAAAATTTCTACAGCCTTGACCGGTCATCCGTACATGAATACCCATATCATTATCACCCTTAGGATTATTGAAAAGAATGTAAATATTCTCAAAAAATAAACAACACTTATATCTCTGCTGACCGTGACCGACATTAAAATCTGCATCATGTTCGCTTAAACCTAAAAAATCAAGGACATCGTAATAACCAATATCGAATAAAGTAAATTCAAACCAATCAATACAAACACCATTTACATACTGATTATTATTTAAATTTAAAATTGCATTCATAAATATCAATCCTTTACTTATATATTTATTTGTAGGTAGAACCGACCTATTAGTTGCGGTCGGTTAAGCGGTTCACAAACCGCTTTTTTTATAGCTGTTGCCGGCTAAAAACCGCCGGCAACAGCTATAAAAAATGTTACTTGATTGCCTTTGCCCACCGCATTAATATTTGGACACCATAATAAATAATGATAGCAGCAGTCCAGACAGAAAGAAGATCGAGCATAAAATCGATAGGAACAAAATAATTAATATAGCCGATGTACTCACCGATGGGCGAGCTATCAAGAAGTTTAAAAGGAGAATCGGGGAGAACAACGCAGATCAGACTGAGGATGTAGTTAAGCTTGTCGCCAATCCATGTAATAATATTATTAAAAATATCCATAAACAACACCTAAGATCCTATTAATTTACGGGTTATAAGAATAATGAAAACAACAAATGCAGCACTGAGAAAGAATCGCAAAATTTTTACAAGTTTGTCATAAGGCTCAAAATCAATATCAAAATAAATATCTTCGTTATTAAATCCGAAAGAGTTTTTAGGAAGGACTAAAACATGAAATTTAGGTATCTCAGGCTCAGCTGCAAAAGTCGCAAATAAATTATAGATATCGAATGGTAGACAAAAAGGGAACTTGTCCGTCCACAATGCAGACGGTGAGTTAATTTGAGGAAGATCGGCAGGATAAATATTTAAAACTTCACCTGCGGCGGCGGGATCGGTAATCAGAGCAGGATTATCAGCAAGGACACCAATATCAGCAGCATTTCCGGGTATTACCATAGGTAATGATCCGGTAGAATCAATTACACCATTTAAATCCTCCAATTTCTGTTGTGTATTTTCGGGATTATAAGATACACCAACACCATCGGATGGAATGCTGGGATCATAAACACCAACATCAGTTTTATTATTTAAACCATCACCGAAATCAACAACTAAACCAACCTGATCACAGAACCAAATAATGCCGTCATCATATGAATCAAACTCTAAATTTTGATATGTTGTATTCCCATATGTAGAAATAAATGCATACTTGTTGTTAGATTTTTCGCCTAAATAATAAAAATTATTATTAGAATCATAAAAACCGGTATTAAAATATCTGCTGGGAGCCGATAAAATGGTAAATGGATAACGACCATTAATACGTAAAACATGATTCAGCGGAGAACAAATTTCGGAACGATATGATCCGGGTGAAAAACGGTAAGAATCAGTTAAATAATCGTGATAACAGCCAACCCACATAAAAGATGAATCCTGATTTTCAACAACCACAAGTCCACAGTCATATGAATTGTCAGAATTATAATAAATTTCGGGATAATGTTCTAATACAACATCATTAGAAAACTGTCCTAATTTGATACGTCCGGATTGCAATAAAACAACATTAAATTCATTAACAACAGTATCACCGGACAAATCAAATGTAAAAATAGAATCATCAGTAAATCCCAAACGACCTGAACTGCCGGGAGTACAGGAAACCCATAAATCGGAAACAGTAAAACTATGATTATTGAAGTAATTAATTATTTCCGTTGAAACGATTTCCCACTGATCAGCAGGCCATTCAAATACAAACGAAAACATAAAATCAGCTTGAGGTTTAATATTAGTAATAAAACTCCGTGCTTTATCTGACAAATTATTCCATAAATCAATTAATACTTCGCCTGTATTTGGATTATTGAACGCAATAGAAATGCCCAATGACAAACAAACAGATGCTAAAATATAATAAATTGCATCATCAATACCAACAATAGCATCCACGTCAAACGGTTCCGCAATTACGCTGAACATAATCGCAAATACAATTAACAAGCTTAGTAAGGTCATTATGAACTTGTTTTTTTGTAATCGGGTCATGAACGTTTGCAATTTTAAGCACCCCCTTTGAATTGTTAACAGAAGATTCAGCAGCTTTCCGCTTTTCAGAAAATTTTGACCCCTCAATCAAGCCGAGAGTGTCATAACAGGACGCAATTTTCTTATTAAATATCATCCATTGATTACCATTATAGAGCTTACAAGGGTACCAGATATCTACATAGAGAAACAATCCTCGAAAGATTAAATTTAATATACGACCAAAAAGTTTATAATTTTTAACTGCTCTATGTTTATACTCGCTCTCGATGAGAGCCCTGATCTGTTTATCAAGCATTATATCAGACTGAACGATAAGAACGATATCATAATTAAAATGTCTATGATTGGCTAAAAAGTTTATCCAATCCATTCGACCTCGCCTGCCGAAATCACGAGGATTGAAAAGTATTGAAGCTTCATCAATAACAACCATGGTCTGAGGTTTATAATTTTTTACATGATGTTCAGCAGCGAATTTAATAAGATAATCAACGGATAAATCAATGTTATTAATAAATTCATAAACTCCCTTAATCGGTCGCTTAATAACGTTTTTATAATTCAACGGAAAATTAGTTATAAGATTACCGCCAAGCCTTAACCATAGAATACTTTCACAGACAGCATGATACGATTTATAAGAACCCGGTGTACCGGAATAAAGATATATCATAAATCCTCCTTATAAATTATAAAAAAAGCCCCACCGGGGAGTGGTGGGGAAAAAGACAAAAATCAGCTTCCGCCTTTGTGCGAGATTTTCGTGAAAAAGTTAATGGCGAATTTAACACCAATAATAGCACCAACAATAGTAAGGGCAATAGGAAGGGCAACACCAATATAACCCATTATATTCGATGCCATAGTACTAAAAGAAGAAGAAAGTGTCTCAGTCATATCAGGCATACTTGAATCTTGTGCAAAACAGGTAAGACAGCCAAAACAAGCAACCAAAGCAGATACAGAAGCAACAGATAACGCTTTTCCTACTTTAGAACTCAGAAAACATTTTATCTTTTTTTTAAGCATATATAACACCTCCCTTCATGATTTATCACCGAGTTTGAAAAACATTATACATTCACGTATCGCATAACCGAGTAGTGAACATATAATATGTAATCCAAAACCGGTAGCAAGACCAATAATAATTATATTCATACTGATCACCACTTCCAAAAGTTAAACGCATGACCCAATCTCTCCCCTAAGATTGCAGACAAAACGAATAACAGATATTGTAATAAATCACTTGTACTCATAGAATCACTCCAGAGGAATAAATGATCCATCATCGGACTTAGCCATTATCGACTTAACCCTTGACTTGCCATCATCCAGCTCAACGTAAATCTCATCGTTTACATGAATTAAATCGGCGAGTTTTTCGGGACATCTGACCTCAATAAACTGTTCGCCTTCTCCGACAGTTTCTGTAAGAGGATCGGAATCATATGAACCGATAAATAAGGATATACGACAGCTTATACCTGACTTGCCGTTATCCAGTTTATAAGGTTTTTTCATTTTTCCCATGACCGTAGCTACCATTGTAACCAACTCCTTTTGTTTTATAAAATTTTTATATTATTCCTCATAGGTGAGGAAGTAATAACGTAGCCGTCCGCATTGCTTTTTAAAAGTCAAGGGTAAAATGCACTGCTTAGCAGCCCTTGACTTTTTAAATTTTTTGCGGTAACGGATAATTAACGACGGGCGAGAGAATAAAAAATAAATAAATTAATATACCCGTCGGAAGGCTATTTTACCGCAAAAAACCGCAATGCTATTATGTTGGTATTTTATGTTTTTACACTCGGGGCTCAAGAATAAATTAAATATTCCTATATAGAACGTTTTGGGCTATGAAAATATAATAGAACATTTTGGGCTAAAAGTCAAGTATAAATCATAAAAATGTTAAAATAAAAAAGGGGAGAAAAATGAATTATAATGAAATAATTCAAGAATTGAGAAAAGATATAAATTTAACACAAAAAGAATTAGCAGAAAAATTTAAAACTACGCAAAGAACAATATCAAACTGGGAAACTGGAAGAAATGAACTACCATATGAATTTCTAAAAAAATATGCTGTATATTTTAACGTATCAACAGATTATATATTAGGATTAACTGATGACCCAGAACCAAAATGGATAAAGAAGGAGGATAAAAATGAATGAAATAGAAACGGGAATTGTAATAACGTTAGTAATTATATTGATAATAGTTATAGGAGTAGTAAAAAATATAATAAGCGATCCAAACTGGCTTGGAGCAAGAGGTGAAAAGCTGATAAGAAAAATTTTAATAGATGGAGGACTTGGAAGTGAAAATAATATATTGAATAATATATATATTCCATATAAAGACAAAACTTCCGAGGTTGACGTCTTATTAATACACGAAAAAGGAATTTATGTATTTGAAAGTAAAAACTATTCCGGCTGGATATTCGGTGATGAGAATAATTATAAATGGACACAAGCATTAAATAAAAAAACAAAAGAGAAATTTTACAATCCGATAAAACAGAACAGAACACACATAAACGCATTATCAGAATATCTTAAAATTGATAAAAATAAAATGAAATCATACATAGTTTTTTCGGAAAGATGTGAACTGAAAAAAGTACCAAAAAATACGGAACAGTATAAAATATTAAAGAGAAACAGACTATATGAAGTTATAAATAATGATATAAACACGAGCGAGAAGATATTTACAGAGGAAGAAATTAGGAATATATATGAAAAACTAAAAGCACTAACAAACGCTCCAGAGGAAACAAAGAAAAAACACATAGACGATATAGAAAAAAGAATAAAATAAGACCTTAGTAATCCGCAGCTGAAAGGTTGCGGATTTTTTATAGGTTTTTGGGGGGCATTTGTTTCCTATAATATGCAGGTGTACAAAATTGATATTTTGCGAATGTAAGGGGAGGCAAAAAACAAAAAAGGACATTAGATTTGTTTAAAAAATAAAAGTTGCACAAAAAATAGAAATACAAAAGGAGTTTTTATTTCTGCTTTATCGCTTAGGCTTTTCTGAACCACTCGCTAGGCGGGAGGTTTTGCTTATATAATAAAAAGTCGTCCATTTTATTGCAGGACGGCTTTTTCGGTTGAATTAATCTACAACTATAATTATGTATGCTTATTCTCTAAATGAGATACTAACTCACATTTTTTATAGCAATACTAATTAAGGGATTTGAGAAATTCCGAAAAATATACCGGCAGATCAGTCGACAGCTTAATTATCTTCCCTGTTCTTGGGTGCTTAAAGGCTATATAATAAGCATGAAGGCACTGTCCATTGAGTGAGGATATTACCTTTTTTGGACCGTAAACGGGATCTCCCACAACAGGATGTCCAATATGTGCCATATGTACACGAATCTGGTGTGTCCTGCCTGTTTCAAGAATAAGCTCAAGATGGGTAAAACCCTGATATCTGCCCAGCACCCTATAATGAGTGACAGCATTTCTGGAATTTTTTTCCGTTACGGTCATTTTCTTTCTGTCAACAGGATGTCTGCCTATCGGTGCATTGACAGTACCCTCGTCATTTTTGAAATTACCGTAAACAACTGCTTGGTATTTTCTTGTAAAACTATGCTCCTTTATCTGCTCTGCAAGCAGTCTGTGAGAGAAGTCGTTCTTGGCGACAATAAGCAATCCGCTTGTATCTTTATCTATCCTGTGGACTATCCCCGGACGGAGTACGCCGTTTATCCCCGACAGACTGCCCTTGCAATGATACAGCAGTGCATTTACAAGCGTACCCGTATAATTTCCCACTGCCGGATGTACCACCATACCCTTTGGCTTATTTACAACAAGGAGATCCTCGTCCTCGTATACAATCTCAAGCGGTATATTTTCAGGCAAAGCTTGCGGTGATACCGGCTCGGGAACAGTAAGAGTAATACAGTCGCCTGTCTTTAATTTATAATTCTTCGTCGGCTGTTTACCATTTACCCATACAAAACCGTCAGATATAAGCTTTGCGGCAGCGGAGCGTGAAAGTTCCGCCTCAGCCGCCGCAATATAGCTGTCTATTCTTTCACCGTTATTCACTTCGTCAATAACATATATCTTTTCATTCATTCTCATTTTCCCCATCGGCATCACTGTCAATTTTATTTTTAGTTATCTCCGGATATGTAATTATACATATCATAAATAATACAGCACCAACCGTCACACAGTAATCCGCAAAATTACATACCGGAGGGAAAAATGAAACCGAAAGATAATCTATAACAAAACCTCTGAATATTCTGTCAATAAGGTTTCCGACACCGCCGCCGATTATAAGGGCAACAGCCGTGTAAAACAGCTTACTCTTAAATTTCCCTTTTATCAAAAGATACAGGAAAACACCGATAAGTGCACCTGTGATTATACAAAATATAACTGTTCCGTTTTGAAAAATTCCGAAAGCTGCCCCCCTGTTTTCTATATAAACAAGTGAAAACAAATTATCTATTACTTTTATATTACCGTCCGGATTCAGATTCGCATATACGAAATATTTAATTATTTGATCTGCAGCGGCAATTAAAGCCGCAGCAATAAGCACCGTAGCAATAGCCATAGCATCTCCTCCTTTGGTACAATTAAGCGGTGCATCCGCAAATACACCGCCAAATGGAAATTTATTTAACTGTATATTTTAGCTGTTCATAGCCTCAATAACACCTGCGCAACGGCTGCAAAGTGTCGGATGTTTGCAATTTTTGCCTACTGTATTACTGAATATCCAACAACGCTCGCATTTTTCTCCCTCTGCTGCCGAAATCCCAACCTCAAGAGAGTCACTCTTTGTTTTAACTATTTCAACAGCCGATACGATAAATGCGGCCGCAAGCTCCTGCTCAACGGATTTGAGGAAGTCATACTGCTCCCCGTCGCATTTGAGTGTAACCTTTGCTTCAAGTGAGGAACGGAGCTTTTTACCCTTTATCTCAACCTCGAGTGCTTTCTTTACAGTATCCCTTGTTTCATGTATTCTGTCCCACATAGAGGTAAAGTCCTCGTCAAATTCAATTCCCGTAGGTTCAGGCATATCATTAAAAAGCACATTTTCGGGATTAGCCGAGCTGTCATGGGGCATATACTGCCATATTTCATCAGCAGTGAATACAAGTATCGGGGATATAAGCCTTGTCATTGCATTGAGTATTGTATAAATAGCAGTCTGTGCGGCACGTCGCTCCTCGCTGTCAGACTTTTCGGTATAAAGCCTGTCCTTAAGAACATCGAAGTAGAAATTACTCATATCAACAACACAGAAATTGTGGATTGCCTGATATACTATATGAAAATCATAGGTATCATATCCGTGTCTAACTTTCTTGTTAAGCTCATCAAGCTTCATAAGTGCCCATTTGTCGATAGGCAGAAGTTTATCATTGGAAACTCTGTCCTTATCGGGATCAAAGTCACTTATATTTCCGAGGATATAACGTGCGGTATTTCTTATCTTTCTGTATGCCTCACTGAGCTGTGCAAGAATTTCATTTGAAATTCTGACATCAGCATGATAATCACTCGATGCAACCCACAATCTTAAAATATCCGCACCGTATTTGTTAATTATTTCGGCCGGTGTAACACCGTTACCGGCAGATTTGGACATTTTCTTTTTTTCCATATCAACAACCCAGCCGTGCGTTACAACGGATTTATACGGAGCCTTGCCCATTACAGCAACAGACGTAAGAAGTGAAGACTGGAACCAACCCCTATACTGATCCGCACCCTCAAGATAAAGATCGGCAGGGTGCTTAAGATACGGACGCATCTGGCATACAGCCGCATGGGATACACCCGAATCGAACCATACATCCATGATATCCTTTTCCTTATCAAATTCCTTGCAGCCGCACTTCGGGCAAACAAGTCCTTCGGGAACAAGCTCGGCGGCATCCTTTTCATACCATACATCAGAGCCGTGCTTTCCGAATAATTTGGATATATGGAGCATAACAGCCTTATCAAGAATAGGCTCTCCACAATCCTTGCAGAAGAATATTGGAATAGGAACACCCCATTTCCTCTGACGTGAAATACACCAATCCTTTCTTTCACGGATCATGGCTGTAATTCTGTCCTCGCCCCATGCAGGCACCCATTCGATATTCTTTATTTCCTTTACGGCATCCTCTTTTATATCATCGACCGAGCAGAACCACTGCTTTGTAGCTCTGAATAGCACAGGCTTTTTACATCTCCAGCAATGAGGATATTGGTGAATAATTTTCTTAAGTGCAAACAAAGCACCTGTTTTCTCAAGATATTCCGCAATAGGCTTATTTGCATCCTCAGTAAGCAGACCGGCAAACATTCCTGCTTCCTCTGTAAGTCTGCCCTGTGCGTCAACCGGAACTACCATAGGCAGCTCCTCATAATTTCTGCAAACGTTATAGTCGTCAACACCGTGACCGGGTGCGGTATGAACGCAGCCTGTACCGCTCTCAAGCGTTACATGGTCGCCCACAATTACGAGAGAGGTTCTGTCTATAAACGGGTGTGCCGTTTTCATATATTCAAGCTCCGAACCCTTGATTGTTCCTATAACCTCGTAATTATCCTTACCGGCAGCCTCCATAGCGGCAGCGTAAAGCTCCTCTGCCATTACATAATATTCACCGTCACATTTGATAAGGCTGTAATTGTATCTCGGACCTACGCAAATAGCAACATTTGCCGGAAGTGTCCATGTCGTTGTTGTCCATATTACAAAATAGGTATTCTTAATATCGGCACCCATAGCGGCAAGCTTGCCCATATCATCTGTAACCCTGAATTTTACGTAAATCGAGTGACACGGATCCTCTGCATACTCTATTTCGGCTTCTGCAAGTGCAGTTTGACAGTCAGGACACCAATATACCGGCTTAAGACCTCTGTATATATATCCCTTATCTGCCATTTCCGCAAAAATCTCAATCTGCTTTGCTTCAAAATCATGGGTAAGTGTAATATACGGATTATCCCACTCTCCTATTCCGCCGAGACGCTTGAACTGCTCACGCTGATTATCAACATATGTCATGGCAAATTCACGGCATATTTTACGCAGCTCAACATCCGATATAGCATCACTGTTGCTGACTCCTGCCTTTTTTCTTGCCTTAAGCTCGGTAGGAAGTCCGTGTGTATCCCAACCCGGAACATAGGGGGACTTAAAGCCTGTCATATTCTTGTATCTTACTATAATATCCTTAAGTGTTTTATTCATTGCATGACCAAGGTGTATATCCCCGTTTGCATACGGGGGACCGTCATGAAGAACATAAAGAGGCTTACCCTCGTTAAGCTCCATAAGCTTCTCATAAGCGTTATTGTCAATCCAACGCTTAAGTGTTACAGGCTCGGACTGCGGAAGCCCCGCTCTCATCGGAAAATCTGTTTTCGGCAGATTAAGTGTTTTATTATAATCCTGCGGCATAGGTAAATTCTCTCCTCTTGCTTATAAATATAATTACAATCCAAAATCCGACACGGTTGTGTCGGAAAGGATAAACTTAACTTATTTTTTCTTTATATGGTTTTCTTTGCTGTCGGGTGAGGAAACAAAAACAGGCTGACGTTTAATTTGTACTTCATTTTCTGTATTCTGTTCCTCTGTTTTTACTTCTTCGGCTTTTTTATTTGCATCGGGATACACCATCTCCTCAGGTTTATTATCGGTTTCCGTATCCGATACTGTTTCTTTACCGGAAGAAATATCAGTGTTCGTATCGGGTGCCGTTTCCTCACCTGAAGAAATATCAGTACCCGTATCATCAGAAACGGGAGGCAATATTTCCTTTGAGGCGGTATATACAGGCTTATTGCCATTTATTTGGGGGTAATTATGTTCAAGCTCCTTCTGTTGCTTTTTGAAATCCTCGCCCTTAGCCATCGCATTTATTACATTAAGGTGATCCTTATACGCCCTGAGCAAAGAATTTCTGAAATTATTAGCCTCTCCCATAAGCTTGATGATGTTTTTCTTCTGCACATCAATAATCCTGTTATTCTCATCTATCTTATCAGAGGATTCTCTGAGTGCTTTATTCACCTTTTCTTCAATTTCCGCATCAGCTTCTGCATTAAGCCTTTCAGCCTTCTCCTTAGCCTCTGTCAGAATTTCCTCCGATTTCTTCTTGGACTCGCTGAGCAGCTTCTCAGCCTCCTCCTTAGACTCGGAAAGCTGTTTGTCGGACTTTTCGGTTGCCTCCATAACAATCTGCTTTGCGGTCATCTGAGCGGTTATAATTGCACTCTGCACAGTATCCTCGTTTTCCTTATATTCCTGAATCTGTTTATTAAGAAGCTCAATTCTGCTTTCAAGTTCCCTGTTTTCGTTTTCAAGAGTTTTGACTTTTTTTATCACCTTATCCACGAAGTTGTCTATCTCATCTCTCTTGTAGCCGCCCATACTCGATTTGTGGAATGATATATTTTCTATTTCTTCTAAAGTAAGCATATAATGATCCTTTCTCTGTAAATATACCTGAAATATACACAGTCAATCAGAAATATACATTATCGCTTCCGACTTCATCCATAGCATCCTGACCGGAGAGTATAACATTGCTCGGCATAATGATGAATGTATCCTCTGCTACCTTTTTAACGCTTCCGTTCTGTGCATATGCAACTCCGCCGAGGAAATCTATAATTCTCTTTGAAACATCCTTGTTTGTATCCTCTACGTTAAGTATTACCGTATTTCTTTTCATAAGCTCATCAGCCATATCCTTAACAGTTGGGTCAAATGCTTCGGGCTTGAAGAGCACGAATTGTACGCTCACACCCTCATTCATATTTATAACATTGTCCGTAGAATCATCCCCATCCGATTCCTGCGAAAAGTCGAAATCGGCATCCGCTGTTTCTTCTTCATCCGCAGTTTCGGTATCATCATAGTAATCGTCGTAGTTTTCCTCCTCCTCAGGTTGCCTGAGTATACTTTTAAACTTTCCCATAAATTTGCCAGCCATTTCATGTTCCTCCTTTAATATTACCTGTAAATCCTGGTGCCGAAGAGACGTGAGCCGACTCTTATCATATTTGCACCGCACAGAATAGCTTCCTGATAATCGTCAGACATTCCCATAGAGAGAAAGTCCATATATACATTATCCGATTTTTTTGATGAAATGTCAATAAATAGTTTGTACATATTATCAAAAAATTTTGAAATTTCTTGTTTACTGTCACAAATTGGAGGTACAGACATAAGACCTCGTATCCTAATATTCTCCAAAAGACTTATTTCATCAATAAGCCCGTCTAAATTTTCTGTAAGTACTCCTGACTTATTTTCTTCCCTGCCTATATTAACCTCAATAAGAATATCGGTTGTGACAGAATCCCTTACAGACAGCCTTGAAATTTCCCTTGCAAGACGTATACTGTCGACGGACTGTATCATTGTCACCTTTCCGATTATATTTCTTACCTTATTTGTTTGAAGGTGCCCTATAAAGTGCAGTTCGGAATTTTCTAGGTCATATTCATCATATTTTGACAGAAGCTCCTGAACCTTATTTTCACCGATTTTTTTAAGTCCCAGGGATATGGCATAATTAATAAGTTCCGGCTCAACGGTTTTTGTTGCTGCAAGAAAGCTTATATCCTCCGTTTTTCTTCCGGTTTTTTCGGCGGCTCTTGCAATATTTTCCGTTATTTCCGCATAATTTCTCCTTATGGTATCATATACTTTGTTTTTTTCAGTTGACAATTTTTCCGTCATAGAGATTTGCCCCTTCCACCACAACATCGTCATACACCTTAAGCACACCGTATTCGTCTGTTGCAAGTTCTTTGTCATCGGGAGATTTTTTTGATATTATAAAATCGTCTCCGGCATATTCTTCAACAATCTGCTTGAACTGTAATTCATTTCCTATAAGTACATACACACCGTCTACGGTTTTTGTCTGCGTTTTTTCCTTGCCGTTTCCGTCTTCAACCGTTTCCGTGACCTGTTTTTCGTGAACGGCATTCTTGGGGACATATATTCCCTCATATGTATTAATTACAACAGAGATATCGTCTGTTCTTATTCTTGACATTTCCGAATTCATATAATTGCCACGCAGTATAACAACTGCATTCGAGGTCTGTGATTCCTGATTTATTGAATATACATCCACATCAATATTTGTATTGTTTACCGTAGGAATTTCAACACTTAATCTGTATGCTGTTTTTATCCTCAGTGCATCCTCCGCACTAACCTCACAGGCAACATACCAATAAACACCGTCTATTGTTTTTCCTATTACATTGTCACCGACGGTTTTCGGCTTAATCTTTTTGTTGGATAAATCACCATACTTTATATTTTCCAAATCCTTTGTTCCGTAGACGCCCTCATAGCCGTCCGTATAGCTGACAAAATATCCTGAAATCGAGGATTTTATCTGACTGCCCTTGTAGTTGGAACCGCCTTTTTTCAGTTTATCAATTTTAGCCTGCAGTTCATTTATTTTATCGTCAAATTTTTGTGTTTTGCCTGTAATGATCTGCCGTTCATTGATACTGTATAAAATATTTTCAACATTTTCATCTGCTTCAAACAAATTTCCGTTGTATGTACTGTAATTAATTTGAGAAAGATAAGAGTTTATATTCAAATCTATTTCATCAGGAGAGGCTGAAATATTCTCCTTTGAATTTTCCTCCAGCTTCTTTAGTGCTGCAATCTGTGCTTCAAGCTTTTCTATTACCTTCTTATCCGAAGCGACTGTGCTGTCGGAATAGACATCCGCAACGACCTGACCCTTTGATACCTTTCCACCATCGTCTATTCTGTATGAAACATATCCGTCTTGTTCATTTGTAAGGTAGTATTCATCACGTATGAAATACCCCTTTACGGAAATTGAATCCGATACAGTCATCACATTTGCTGACTGTGTTTCAATTTGCGTAAAATTCGCCTTTATAATAACCGATACGATATATGCAATAAGCAGCAATGTAATAACCGCAACTGCCACTTTTTTTATTATCACTGTTTTATCTTTATCCATTTTTTCCCCCGAATTATACAACTTACAGTTTATTTTACCACTTTCTTAAGTTTTTGTAAATATTAATGTCCCTTCCGGGCATCAAAAATTCTCTTTGCTTCCTCAAAAACACTGTCACATTTGTCGATTTCTATCCAGTTTATATATTTGTCCCGCCTGAACCATGTAAGCTGTCTTTTGGCATAATGTCTTGTTGCCTGTTTAAGTCTTTCAACAGCCTCGTCAAGCGGCATCTCACCGTCAAGATAAGGCTTGAGCTCCTTATAACCTATTGCGGCGGATGCTGTATTTCCCGAATTTATGCCGTAAAATGCTCTTGCTTCTTCAATAAGACCTCTTTCGAGCATTATGTCCACTCTTTTATTTATCCTGTCATAAAGCATTTGTCTGTCAGAATATGTAAGACCTATTACGGTATAATCGTACGGTGACGGAACAAGTCTTGAATGCCTTATATGCTCGCTCATTGTAATTCCTGTCGTTTCATATATTTCTATTGCACGGATAATTCTTTTCCCATTCTGTGGCAGAAGTGAGGCTGCTGTTTCCGGATCAAAGCCCGAAAGATATTCAAGAAGCCTTTCTCCGCCCTCATTCTCATACTGCCGGTTAAGCCTGTTTCTCAAGCTTATATCAGTTTCCGCCTCTGGAAATTTGATATTTTCAAGAAACGAGCGTATATAAAGTCCTGTTCCCCCGCAAAGCACCGGAAGCTTTCCCCTGCCGTTAATATCTGCGGCCGTCTTATGTGCAAGAGCCGTATAATCGGACACGGAAAATTCTTCATCCGGGTCGAGAAAATCCGTAAGATGATGAATTATCCCATGTTTTTCCTCTTCTGTCGGCTTTGCAGTCGCAATATCCATACCCTTATATATCTGCATGGAATCAGCGGAAATAATCTCACCGTCATAATGCTTTGCGAGACGGACGGCAAGCTCCGTTTTTCCCGAAGCCGTGGGTCCCACAACGGCGAGCAGTTTTATTTTATCATTGTTCATGAATTATCCCCTGTCACTGTAAATCATAAGCTTCAATGCGTCAACCGCTGTCCTTATTGCACAGTCTGTTCTGTCACTTCCGTCCGTATGCGGGACAGCCTTTCCCTGGTTCCACATTACATGGAGAACACAGCCGATTTTTATTTTACGCACGGCAGCCACCGTAAAAAGTGCCGCAGTTTCCATTTCCGAGGCAAGCACATCGAGTTTTTTCCATGCTTCCCACTTATTTATAAGCTCATATGAAACGGGCATACTTTTGGGGTTGTGCTGACCATAAAACGAATCCTTGCTTTGTATTACTCCCGTATGGTATTTCATTTTATTATCTACCGCAGCCCTGACCAATGCACAGACCATATCGAAATCGGCACAGGCAGGGTATTCGGCAGGTGCATATTCCTTTGATGTACCCTCCATACGGATTGCCGCTGTCGGTATCACAATATCTCCGCCCGACACCTTTTCGCTTATCCCTCCGCAGGTACCTATGCGTACAGCCCTTTTCACCCCTATAAGCGAAAGCTCCTCAAGCGCTATTGCAGCCGAGGGACCGCCTATTCCGGTTGAGGTTATTATTACATTCTCGCCTTCAATCTTTCCCACAAAGGACCTAAATTCCCTGTTATGTGCCAACAGATGCGGAGAATCAAGATACTGTGCGATTTTATCCACCCTGCCCGGATCTCCCGGAAGTATGGCATATTTTATATCCGTATCGGTCGGAATATTCAGGTGCATCAGCATTTTTTCATTCAATCCAATCACTCCTTCAGGATATCAAAACATACCTTTGCGTTTCAGTATAATATACAGTATAAGCATAAGTGCGGCGGATAATACAAGCGGAAACCACCACAGACTGTCAAGAGGCAGACCTCCGATTATATTCATTCCATACATTCCCGTGATAACGGTAGGAACGGAAACGAGAAGCGTAAGCGAAGCCTGTATTTTCATTACCGAATTCAGGTTATTTGAAATAATCGAGGCAAAAACATCTATCGTTCCGTTGAGAATATTAAGATAAAGCGCCGCCATATCAACAGCCTGCTTTATCTCTATAAGCACATCCTCAAGCAGATCCTGATCATCTTCATACAGCTTTATATATCTTCCTCTCATTATTTTTTCCAATGTAACCTCATCAGCCTTGAGTGAGGAAGAAAAATATACAAGGGATTTTTCTATATCAAGAAGCTGGTTCAGTTCCTTATTTTTTGTCGAGCGGCGGAGATTTCTTTCAATCCTGTTGCTTATCATATCTATCTGTTTCAGATACTGCAGATATTTTGTTGCCATTCTGAGCATTATATGCAGGACAAAATGTGTTTTGTAATGAGTCATTACATTACGCACGACACCCTCCGAAAATTCTGTAAGTATCGTACTTTCCTTTACTGAAACGGTTATTACATTATTTTTTGTTATCATTATACCGACAGGCATTGTCGAATAGGATATACTCCCCGATGCCTTTTCCACAACAGGAACGTCCATAATTATAAGCGTGGTATCATCCTCGTTGTCTATATGGGCGGATTCTTCCTCGTCAAGTGCAGAACGCAGAAGCTCAGGCGGTATATTGAAAAAGTTAAGAAGATACTGAACCTCGTCATCCTCGGGTGCAGTACAGTTTACCCAACAGCCGATCTCATATCCGCTGATTTTTTCGATCCTGCCATTGACGGTTTTATAATAATTTATCATAGAAATCGTCCTTTCCGTATGCAGGGCTATGCGGCAATGCATAATATCCCCAATTTTCAAAGCTTAATAAATATCGACCATAAGGGTCACTCATACATTACCACCTCCATAACGGTTCGGACTGAACACAAAACACTATTATAATTATAAACATTCCCGCTGTCATAATCAAGAGTAAATTTTATATCAAATACTAAATTTAATATTTTGAGCTTTCATATTAAAATACAGGCTGCCGCAGTAAGCATAATATTGCTTATACGGCAGCCTGTGCATAAGTATAATTTCCTGTTCCGGAACTGCCTCTTTTATAAATTTATACAGTTCCACTGATTTTATTTTTACATCCCCAGCAGTATCATAGATAAGAATATTGTACAGAAAGCTGCCTGCCGTGCATACTCTGCACAACAGACAGCCGTAATACAAAAAACGCTGTATTTATGTTATTTGAGATATTTTTCAAAAAAATGCTGTATCTTATCGAAGGTTATAACATTCATGTCATCGTAAAGATCCGTATGAACCGCATCCGGTATTATCATAAGCTCCTTATTGTCGCCCCTAAGCTTTTTATATGCGTCCCTGCTGAAATAGCACGAATGTGCCTTTTCTCCGTGTATCATAAGTACTGCACTCCGTATTTCATCACTGTAGCAGAGAATAGGCTGATTTATAAACGACATACAGCCGATTTTATTCCAGCCGCCGTTGGAATTAAGCGAGCGTTTGTGATACCCTCTTTTTGTCTTATAATAATCATAATAATCTTTAACAAAGAATGGTGCGTCCTCAGGAAGAGGGTCAACAACCCCGCCGCCAAGTTCATAGCTGCCGTTTTTGAAATCCTTTGTTCTCTGTTCATTAAGAGCCTTACGCAGATTATATCTGTCATCGGGGCTGTCATTTTCATCATAATATCCGTTTGCATTAACTCTGCTCATATCATACATTGTTGATGTAACGGTTGCCTTTATTCTTGTATCAAGTGCGGCAGTATTTAGTGCCATGCCTCCCCATCCGCATATTCCGATTATGCCTATTTTTTCGCTGTCAACATTATTCTGAACGGACAGAAAATCAACAGCCGCCTGAAAATCCTCGGTATTTATATCCGGTGAAGCCATATATCTTGGTGTACCTCCGCTTTCTCCTGTAAAGGACGGGTCAAAGGCAACGGTAAGAAATCCTCTTTCAGCCATTGTCTGTGCATAAAGTCCCGACGCCTGCTCCTTTACTGCACCGAACGGACCGCATACTGCAACAGCCGCAAGCTTACCCACGGCATTTTTCGGCTCATATAAATCCGCTGCAAGCGTTATTCCGTAACGGTTACGGAACGTAACCTTCATGTGGTTTACCTTATCACTCTTAGGAAATACCTTATCCCATTCATTTGTAAGTTCAAGCTTTGCATTATCTAACATCTTTTATACCGCCTTTCACTTTGATTAGAATATTACGGAGTACAAAATCGGGGAGTTAAGACTTCCTTTAATTTTTATGCAGCTTTACCATAAAGCATAAATTTCTGCACAAGTAACTCATCGGAAAAATAAATCTCTCCTGCTGTCGGCTTACCTCAAGTCCCCTGTCATATACTCCCATCTGCTGTTTAATTTTATTATATATCATTGACTTAATTCTTACTAATAGTTATAATTTATATCATATTATAATTTTTCGGAATATCATAGGAGGCAATATGGAACTTAGAACCATGAGATATTTTCTTGCTGCGGCAAGAGAGGAAAATATGACACGGACAGCTGAAATTCTTCATGTGACGCAGCCTACTCTATCAAAACAAATACAGTCGCTTGAAGATGAATTGGGCAAAAAGCTCTTTATACGTCATAGCTTTAGGATAGAGCTTACGGAGGAAGGAATACTTCTCAGAAAACGAGCTGAGGATCTCGTTAAAATGGCAGATAAAATTCTGGGGGAATTTCTAATGCTTGATGACGTTGTGGGAGGGGATATATACTTCGGTTTGGCGGAGTCTTATCAAATAAGATTCCTTGCGGCAGAAATAAAAAAATTTAAAAATATCTGTCCGGATCTCCACTATCATATAACAAGCGGAGATACCGAACAGGTCACGGAAAAACTTGACAGAGGTGTTATAGACTTTGCCGTTCTCGCCGAAACACCCAATATATCAAAGTACGATTATTTAACTTTCCCCGAAGCGGATACATGGGGACTTATTATTCCAGCAAATTCCGAGCTTTCCGAGAAAAAAGAAATTACCGTTGATGATCTGATAGGGCTTCCGCTTTTCTGTTCCGAACAGGGCTGGCGCAGGGATATTGCAAAATGGCAGCCCGAAAGAATTAACGACCTCCGTCTCGAAGGTTCCTTCAGGCTTTCATATAACGGCTCTCTTTTCGTAAGGGAGGGTTTGGGTTATCTTCTGACGCTTGAGCATCTTGTCGATACAAGTGAAGGCAGCGGTCTTGTATTCAGACCGTTATATCCGGAACTTGAAACAAAAATATATCTTATATGGCGGAAATATCAGGTTTTCACTCCTATTGCCGGACGTTTGCTTGAATGTCTTAAAAAAAGCTTCGGGTAAATTTTGAACTGACAAAATTTATTAAATCTCCTTTATATTCTCCAAAAAATGTGATGTATAACTCTATTTTACAATATTATTTTTTATAAAGCTATTGCTTTTTTTGGAAAAAGTGTTATAATTACTAAAAGAAATCTATTTAAGGAGGCTTGTTTATGGCTTACAAAATTTCCGATGAATGTATCGCTTGCGGTGCATGTGAGAGCGAATGTCCTGCCGGAGCTATCTCCGAGGGCGATGGCAAGTATGAGGTTAATCCCGATGCTTGTCTTGATTGCGGTGCTTGTGCGGGAGTCTGTCCTGTGGGTGCACCTTCAGGTGAATAATTTTTCAGAATTGTTTACTCAGGCAGTCGGTGTGTTTGCATTGACTGCCTTTATTTTTGAATAATTTTTGTAAACTGCGGTAATACTTCTATAAAATCAAGGAGGTATTATCGTGGTTTTTAATAAAGTTGAAATCTGTGGTGTAAACACCGCAAAACTTAAGGTCATATCCGAGGAAAAAAAACAGGAGCTCCTCGGCATTATGAAAAACGGTACCCCAAAAGAGGCGGAAGCCGCAAGGGATGAAATGATAAACGGGAATCTTCGTCTTGTTCTCAGCGTTATTCAGAGGTTTGCGGGGCGTGGAGAAAATCCCGACGACCTGTTTCAAGTTGGCTGTATAGGTCTGATAAAGGCAATAGATAATTTCAATTGTGATAAGGATGTAAGATTTTCCACATATGGCGTCCCTATGATTATAGGTGAAATACGTAGGTATCTGCGTGATTATAATTCCGTCAGGGTAAGCCGTTCGATAAAGGATACGGCATATAAAGCTATGCAGGCAAAGGAAAGGATTACTGCCGAAACCGGCAGAGAGCCTACAGTGGAGGAAATAGCAAAAGCACTTGATATACCGAGCGAAAATGTGGTTCTTGCCCTTGAGGCGATTGTCGAGCCTGTTTCAATATATGAGCCGGTATATTCCGACGGTGCGGATACTGTCTATATTATGGATACGCTCGGTGACGACAATGACGATAACCGCTGGCTTGAGCATATTGCAATAAAGGAGGCTGTCAAAGCTCTGGCTGAGCGTGAAAGAAAGATTCTTACCATGAGATATATAAAAGGTAAAACTCAAATGGAGATTGCGGAGGAGATAGGGATAAGTCAAGCACAGGTATCAAGGCTTGAAAAAACCGCCCTGAGTAAAATTAAAAAGCAACTGTAATAAAAAAACCGTTTTATTCCTAAATGGGATAAGACGGTTTTCTTATCTGTAAATATTTATAAAATTTAAAATAGGTATTGAAAAATTTGTAGGTTTATTGTATAATGATGCAGTAGGAAACTGACACCGAAATTTTATTGAGGTGAAAGGCTCTGATACATTGCTGTGTAGCTGTGCCTTTCGGCACGGCTTTTTTATTTTGGAAGGGATGAGCTAATGGAAAACCGTGTTGCTGTTATCAGTATTATTCTTGAAAATTCAAACTCCGTTGAGGAGGTAAACAAGCTTATAAGCAGCTACAGCGATTATATCGTGGGGCGTATGGGTATCCCCTATAAGCAAAGGGGTATATCCATTATCTGCATTGTTATTGATTCGCCGCAGGATATTATTTCCGCACTCTCCGGAAATCTCGGAAAGCTGGACGGAGTAAGTACAAAAACCGCTTATTCAAAATATATTTTCAGCGAATGATTTTGCGGTACGGTTTCGGATCTATGTTAGACCTTTTACCGATTATAAAACAGAAATAATATATAGTATAAAGGAGATTTTGTAAATGTATAATCCCAAATCACTCAAGGCCGAGGAATTTATCGACCACAACGAAATTCTTGAAACTCTCAAATATGCAGAGCAGAACAAACACAACCGTGAACTTATTGAGGAAATTCTTGATAAGGCAAGACCGAGAAAAACCGGACGGGGTGTGGAATGTGCAGGACTTTCCCACCGTGACGCAAGTGTTCTTCTTGCCTGTGATATTCCGGAGCTTAACGAAAAAATGTATACCCTTGCAAAGGAGATTAAGGAGGCATTTTACGGCAACAGGATAGTTATGTTTGCACCGCTTTATCTTTCAAATTACTGTGTAAACAAATGTGTGTATTGCCCATATCATTATCAAAACAGGCAGATACCGAGGAAAAAGCTTACTCAGGATGAGGTGCGGGCTGAGGTTATTGCTCTGCAGGATATGGGACATAAGCGTCTTGCGATCGAATGTGGTGAAGACCCTGTAAATAATCCTATTGAGTATGTGCTTGAATGTATCAATACAATTTATTCAATTAAGCATAAAAACGGAGCAATCCGCCGTGTTAATGTGAATATAGCTGCCACTACTGTTGAGAATTACAGAAAGCTCAAGGAAGCAGGCATCGGCACATATATTCTGTTTCAGGAAACCTATCATAAGGAGAGTTATGAAAAGCTTCATCCGGCAGGACCCAAGCATAATTATGCATATCATACCGAAGCTATGGACAGAGCCATGGAGGGTGGTATTGATGATGTAGGACTGGGAGTACTTTTCGGTTTGGAGATGTACAAATACGAATTTGCAGGAATACTTATGCACGCAGAGCATCTTGAAGCGGTTCACGGTGTAGGTCCGCATACGATCAGTATTCCGAGGATTAAAAGAGCATCCGACATTGACCCGTCTGTTTTTGACAACGGAATTGACGATGACATTTTTGCAAAGATTATTGCCTGTATCAGAATTGCTGTTCCGTACACGGGTATGATTATTTCAACGAGGGAAAGTGAGTCCTGCCGTGACAAGGTTCTTGATCTCGGAGTATCGCAGATTTCAGGTGCATCGAGGACATCTGTCGGCGGATATACGACGGAGGAAAGACCGCATGATACGGAGCAGTTTGACGTATCGGATCAGCGTACTCTTGATGAGGTTGTAAGGTGGCTTATGGGCAAGGGATTTATCCCCTCTTTCTGTACCGCCTGTTACCGTGAAGGCAGGACGGGCGATCGTTTTATGGCTCTTTGCAAGGTCGGACAGATTCAGAATTGTTGTCACCCTAATGCTCTTATGACGTTACAGGAATATCTTGTAGATTACGCATCTCCCGAAACAAAGAAAATCGGCGAGGAGCTTATTGCAAAGGAGATACAGAAAGTACCCGATGAGAAACGCAGGCAGCGTGCAATAGATTATCTCGAACAAATCAAAGTAGGCGGCAAACGTGACTTCCGCTTTTGATTTTAGTGCCGGGGTATGAGTTTGCCTGTCGGTGTGCATTAAGTACAGTATTGTGAAAGCCTCTTGCGAGGCTTTCTGCAATATGAAATGACAAACTTATTGCTTGTGTTGACCTAAGTGAATTAATGGTCGAGCCATAAACTAATTGACCTGAGTAAAGTAATTACGGATTGACAGCGGCGGCACGCCGCTTGCTTGTTGCCCTAAGTGAATTAATGGTCGAGCTGTAAACTAATTGACCAGGGTAAAGTAATTACGGATTGACAGCGGCGGCACGCCGCTTGCTTGTTGCCCTAAGTGAATTAATGGTCGAGCCGTAAACTAATTGACCAGGGTAAAGTAATTACGGATTGACAGCGGCGGCACACCGCTATTTTGATTCGGAAACGGTGATTTTGTTGAATGATGTACCTGCCTGACGGTTTACAATGTCTTTTATAGCTATTGCGGATGTATCATCAAGCTTTCCGCCGTATACAAGTACATTGCAGCTGTCGTTGTTTATGGAAACAAAAACATCTTCAAAGCCTTTTGATTTGATTTCACTTTCAATATCACTTTGTGCTTTTATATTTTTAGCGAGTTCTTCCGCTGCTGCAACAGCTTCATTTTTGGCATTTTCACTCGATGAGGCTGCTTCTATTATATCGGATAATGTTTCAACTGCCTTTGCATCGCTTTGAGAACGTTTGGTTCTTTCATCTGCAAAATGACCGCTGCTTTCGCTGTCATCTGCAACAACCGGCTTGGTTTTGTCAGTGGTTTTCGTACTGCTTTCTTCCCCCTTGCTTTCGGACTCCGAGGTTTCTGATGATGTTACCTCAGTATTGACATAGGTGGTTTGTCCGAGCTGTTTTGTTGAGCTTTCTTCGGTGCCCGCAACAGTCACCGGATCGTTTCCCGAAAACTGCCAGTTTAGGTACACCGCTGCACCCAATGCTACAACCAATGCCGCAATAACAAGCTGTCTTTTTCCGAATGTCATTATAAATGCCCCCTGTTTATGTTTATATATATTCAACTTAATTTGCTTACACAAATATGTGTTTCCGATATATCAAGTGCCGCTGATACTGCGGCAATTATTTTTTTCTTTGTGGTTTCCTCATCCCCGCCTTCACATACAACAAGCACTCCCTTTATCTGCGGCATGAGCTGACCGACAGTAAGTGCCTTTTCCGAGCCGTCATTCTGACGTATAACAATGCAGGATTTTTTCTCTGTGTTCTGCTTGTCAGCGTCTTCATTTTCTCCGTTTTTACGGGAAGTTTCCCTGCCGTTGACATCAACATCTGTTGCATATACATTTCTTACGGTTCCCTCAAGTGTTACCATTACCTTCGTTTTCCCTACTCCGTCCATGCTTGCAAGCATATTGCCAAGCTCCTCACTTATATTGTTTCTGTAATCTTCAAGCTCGGAGGAGGTCGGGGTATTGCTTTCCTCATATTTGTCAGTATCTGAACCCGAACCGTGTGAGGGATTGATATAAGATGATATAAAAATAAGGAAAATACCGACAAGTCCCAAAATTACTATTATTCCGAGTGCTCTTTCGTTGCTGAGAACTCTTGAGATAATACCGTTTTGTGGGCTTTTCTCTTTTTTATCCTCATTTTCCGTGCTTTTATCGTTCATAATACTACCTCATAATGTATTATATTGTTTATGCTCCTGCTTATATATTATGCCGTGATGTAAATATTAATGCTCAGGATACGCTTATACTACATTCTATTCCAAGCCTGCTCCGTATAAGCTCTTCGGTATCTGCCGCTTTCTCTGCGTCTGTATTTTGAAGTGTTATGGCTGCCTTTATTGATTCAATACTACCGTCATCAGCGATACTTATTGTTATCAGAGTTACGAGAGGCTCGATATCATTTTCGGCAAGAGTTTTTTCAACAAGCTTTTGCAGCCGGCTTTTTAGTATTTTTATCTGAGCTTCTTTCATTTCATCATTACTTTCGTTATATTCATATTCTGCTGTTATATCTGTATTGACGATTTGTGCGGCTGTATTAATAAGCGGAGTTATTATAACGCAAAGCATAAATATACCAAGAACGAATCTTACTGTTTTGTCAAGACTCGAATTACCTGTAAGTATTTCGACAATACAGGCAATAACAGAGCATACCGTTACGGCTGTTGCCCATGAAAATATACCCTCCATAGCTTCCTCCGCATTATTTTATTTTCCGACCATCAGAATTATTACGGTTGATATAATGAAAATAGTGAGAATACAAAGAAGAATTGCCATAAGCATAGAGGCTACCGTGCTAATTGTTCCGTATACGCTTTTCATTCTTACCAAACCGAGAATGTCTGAAACAGAGGAAAGAAGAAATAGAGAGAACTGCCATATTATACATTCCGTGAGTATTGGAAGAAATATACAGGCTGAGGCAATTATAACAAAAACACCCGCCCCTGATTTAAGAAGCTCCAGACTTCCGCTGAAAGCCGAGAGAGTTTCGCTCAGCACTCCCCCAACGACAGGAACAAATGAGCTTACCGTAAATCTCAATGCACGTTTGCTTACGTTGTCAAGAGATGCAGACACAAATGTTTGTGCCGAAAGTACTGTAACAAACATACCCATAACAAGAGTAAGTACCCATTTTGCACATTTATGGATCATCGAACAGAGTGATGAAAGATTAAGTCTCGGGGAAAGGGAGGAGGTTACCGACAGGGCAAGGAATACATTCATTACGGGTGCAATAAGTTTGGAGGAAAGCTGAGTTATAATCTGCCCTGCACCCATCAGCACAGTATAATATGAGCCTGCACTGATTTCATGCCCGGAGGATGCCATAAGACCCGTCATTATGGGAACATAAAGTAATATGAACCCCGAGGCACCGTTTATTATTTCAACTGCCCTTGATATCATACTGCACATGGGAACAACTATTGCGGTACATATACAGAGTGCTCCCACCGCCGAGCTTACACCCTCAAGGGTTTTGTCACCGACGGTTATGTCCGTTCCCTCAACCAGTGAACATATCAGCATTATACCAAGACAAAGTGCAAGGGTTCCGAGAGGTCCGGACGCTTTTTCGCCAATCAAATCTGCTGTTAGCCGAAAAATTCCGATTGCTTTCATTGAATCCATACTCTCGTAATCAAAAGTACTTATTCCCATTTCCGAAAGTATTTTTTGGGTTTCATCGGGAAGTGAGGAATATAATCTGTCTGCACCGCTTGCTTTGAGCTGTTCGTCATATATTCCGGATATATCCCCGCCGGTATCGTTATCCTGAGTATTTGCGGCATTTACGGGTATGCTTATAAAACAGGCGGACAGTATTAAAAAAATCAGAAGTACTATTCTTTTTTTCATTTTAACTCCTCTTACTGCAACAGAGCCGTTGCCGTTGTCAGTATTTTTTCAAACAGCGGTAATGATATCAGTACGATAGCAAGCTTTGCTCCAAGCTCCACACGGGAGGCAAGGGACTGCTGTCCCGTATCACGGCAGCAATCCGCCGTAAAACGGCAAATGGCGCAGATCCCTGTGGTTTTTATAAGTATAAGTCCATAATCCGAGCTTATTCCGGCACTTTCTGTAAGCTTATTGATTTCGCTGATAAACGGAGAAATCTGAAAAAGCACGGATAAAAAAATCATTGCTCCTCCTGCTATTGCAATTACGGCGGAGGTTTCGGGGGAATATTTTTTCAGTCCTACAGCCGCAAGCGAGGCAACTATCGCAGCACCGCAAATTGAAAGTATATCCATCAAAATCCGAAAAGGGTTTCTATCGTAGTGAAAAGATCGGATATCTGCTCGACAAGCATTAAAAGCACTACGATAAGTCCCGCAAGAGTTGTCATCATAGCCTGCTCCTCCCTCCCCGAACGGGAAAGAACAAGGCTCAGTACCGCCACAATTATTCCTATGGCTGCAATCTTAAAGATAAAATCCACATTCATTTTTTACCTCCTACCGATCTCACTGATGCTCTTATATCGGTTTCTTCTCTTAGCTTTATCTCAGATCATAACAGCGGCAGCCATTGCACCGCAGAATGTTCCTACAACTCTATACAGACGCTTTTTAGTATTGGTTTCCGGCTGCAACTCGGAAAGCCTCTGCTCGGCCATGGATCTGTGAAGCCTGATCTTTCCTATTTCTTCATCGGCACCCAATGTGCCAAAGCCTTCGGAAAAGGAGCAGATTAAATCCAGATCATTTCCGGATATCAGCTTTTCCGAGCAAAGCTCCCTTGCCGAGCTGCACCATGCCGAGGTAAAATCCGTCCCTCCTTCCATTTTTTTTAGACAGGAGGATATCATTGGCAGCATAAGCGGAGTAGAGTTTATACTTTTCAGTATTTCTATTATATCGGCGCTGCAATAGCTTATCATTGTTTCTGTCTGTGTCAGAAAAATGATATATTGCTTTATAAATTCCGTCTGCCGTTCAATTCTCCCTGCGGCATAAAGACCTCCCAAAGCACCGCAGAATATAAGTATAATTGCTCCTGTTATTTTCAATCCTGTCATATTTCCTCCCCCGCTCCCGTCAGATTTATCACCTTTGAGCATATTCCGGGTTTATCCGTGGATCCGAGAAATATCAAGGTATTAAATGCACCTGTTTCAATAAGCTCCTGTGCCTGTTTTCTCTGCATAAGTGAATTATAATCCTGTGCATGGATTGTTGCTATGATATAGGCACCGGCATTTGCACCCTGTGCTATAGCAAGTGCGTCACCATGCGTACCGACCTCATCGCATATAATCACCTGCGGTGAAAGGGAGCGTATAGACTGCATTATTCCCTCACCCTTCGGATAACCTCTCAGCACGTCGCAAAGACCAAGGTCAATTTCACTTTCATCACGGTATCCTCCCGAAAGCTCTCCCCTTTCATCTATAACGCAGGTTCTCATAATTCTGCATCCATAACCCATTGACAGTCTATAGGCTATATCACGTAGAAGTGTGGTTTTTCCCGTTGAGGGTGCCCCGATAATCAGCACACCTCCGTTAAGCGGTGATATATGCTGCATAATCTGTGCCGCAGCGCCGGAAATCTGCCTTGCTATCCTGACATTAAGCGAGGTTATGTCTGTTACTGTAGTTATTTCTCCGTTCTTTACCTCTGCTGTTCCGCAAAGACCTATCCTGTGTCCTCCACGAACAGTTATATAGCCGTTTTTTATTTCGCCCTGACGGCTGTATATTGAATATGAGCATAGTTGCTTGAAGGTATCAAAAATATGCCGCTGTGTACAGACATACCCTCGTTCGGGAGTATATACTATACTTCCGTCCTTACACACAAAGAGAGTATCCGTTCCATCGCTCAGTGCAACAGGCTTTCCCGAACGCAGTCTTATTTCCTGTATTGCCTGTTTTTTAACATCGGATATTTTTGCAAGCACCGAGTAAAGCTCCCCACACAGCATTTGTGCCGCTGTATCAAAACATTCTGTTTTACTTTTCATTAACTTCTTCTCCTTGCTGTTATTCGTTCGCTCTGATATTTAATCTATATTGAAGCGAAGGCTATTTTATTCCAAGAAACGTATTCACATTAAGTAGCTATTATGCTCCTTGAACGCAAAAAATCGGACCAACCATAAGGTTAGCCCGATTTTTTTACGCTCTGTTTTACAAAATTCATTCACTTTTTCTTCCTAATGCCCTTTTTCCTAACTTACGGGCATTATCATCTGCATCTGAGGCGGCACAGAATAATGCCATGAATATTACACCCAGTACTGCACCTATTGCAAGTCCTATAAAAAATTCTGTCATTTTTCGCACACTCCAATTTTACAGTCGGTTTATATTTATATATATGCAAAAAACACAGGTATTATTCATTTTATGCTTTCAATTTTCCGCTTATTCGTATTCCGATCTGTCAGCCTGACCGAATATATCAACAGGCACACCGAGCAGACCCATAATCTCCACATATCCGTCATATACCTCATCCCTTGAAAAGCCGCCTTCCTCAAGCTCATCATCACTAAGACGGTTAAGTCTGTGGTAAAAGTCCGAGGCAAGCTCGATATATTTGTCGGAATATTCCATATTATCAAAAAGAAGATCCTCCGCCTGCCCTATTTCACCGGCATTGACAAGTGCACACAGTTCCAAGTATGTTTTATCCGTTGATGTCAGTGAATCTGTATCTTCAATATTTCCTATTATTTCATACTTAATTTCTTCCTCGTTTTTCTTGAATACGACGTTTGCAATAAATCTTGTCATCATTTCTATCTGCCGCATCATCCAATCGTCCTGAAATCCCATAATTTACCTCCGAGAGCTATATTCCGTATTTATTCCATTTAAAAATTACTCCATTGTATAACTCTCCCTTCTTATGTACAAATGGTTTAATTCCAAAATTAAAAATTACTCTATGTTTCAAAATCTGTAATTTGTATTTTCTGTTTTTGAGGATATCATTATACATCCTTTTGCTCATCTTTTTTATAATAACATTAAGTTTTTTTATTGTCGCGGATATCGACACCAAACGGAAACTTTATGCAAATTTTCCCGTAAGTAACTGCTCTATAACAAAATGACCTCTGTCAATAAAATCTTTCAAAATTCCCGAAACATTACTTGCATATGTGGGTGAACCGATAATAATGCCATCTGCTTTCTCAATTTTTTCCGACAGCATTTCCGCATCATCACTTATAAAACATCTTCCTGATTTATAACATTGACAACAGCCTTTACAGTGACTTATATCAAATTCCGAAAGATTAATATATTCAATATTCACAAATTCATAAGTCCACAAACATGATACAAATAATTCCAATATCTTTGCAGTTGTTCCGTTTTTCCCAGGGCTTCCGTTAATTATTACGATATTCATAGATTTACCACCATTTTAACTGATTCCTGCAAGCACACCCGTAGAAAAGGCTGCCTGTAAATTAAAGCCTCCCGTGTAGCAGTCAACATCTATTACTTCTCCTGCAAAATAAAGACCCTTTACAAGCCTGGACTCCATTGTTCTCGGATTTATCTCCTTAATATCAACGCCTCCGGAGGTTACGATGGCCTCCTCTATTGGTCTGAAACCCTTTACAGTTCTTTTCATACATTTCAAGAGCTTCAGTATTTTGGACCTTTCAGTCCTTGTTATCTCACTGCATCTTTTATCCTTAGGTATTTTGGAAAGCTTTGCAAAATCCTCAATAAGTGCTTTCGGCATCAGTGTTGCAAGCAAATCGGTATAGACAGCTCTGCCTGCCGCTTCAATCTCACGGATAAGGCGGCTGTCAAGCATCTGCTCGGACAAAGCAGGCTTAAGGTCTATCTCTATGACATATCTTCCGCTTTCCATATTTTTCATATGGGCAGACGCACTTCTGACGGTTGCACCCGAAAGTCCATACCGTCTTAGCTGAACCTCTCCGAAATCGGTATATATTACTCTGTCATTTTCCGTTTTATCAATTACCCTTATAGCCGCATTTCTAAGCAAAAGACCGTCGGCATCATACCCGAAATGCTGTCTTGTTTCGACCGGAACAAGCGACGGACGCAGGGAAACCACGGTATGTCCCACTTTTTCCGCAAAGCTGTATCCGTCTCCGGACGAGCCTGTGAAAGGATATGATTTTCCTCCCGTTGCAATGATAAGCTTATCACATTCGGTTATATCTCCATTTGAAAGAATTACTCCCTTTACCACTCCGTCTTGCGTAATTATATTCTTTACGGTTTGGTATTTTATTTTGCAGTTACTGAATATAACTGCCCTTCGCAGTGCGGAAACAATTTCCACTGCTCTGTCCGAAACAGGAAAAACACGACCCCCACGCTCGGTTTTGAGCGGACAGCCGTTTTTTTCAAAAAAATCCATTGTATCCTTCGGTGAAAAGTTATTCAAAGCACTGTATAAAAACTTCCCGTTGGTTGGTGTATTTTCTATAACCGTTTTTATATCGCAGTTATTTGTTACATTACATCTTCCCTTTCCGGTGATATAAAGCTTTCTGCCTATTTTACGGTTTTTTTCATATATAATCGTGTCGCTTCCTGACGCTGCGGAAAAAACGCCTGCCATAAGTCCTGCCGCTCCCGCACCGATAACCACAGTTTTTTTAGTTGTCAAATCTTTTCCCCCTCGCTCTTATTTCTGTATACATCATATTCCTCCCATATTGACTCAAGCCTTCCGAAGGTTTTTTCTACCTCAGTGCCGAGCTCCAGCACGGTTGCAACTATCAGAGCATTGATAAGACTCAGCGGTGCAACAAGTGAATCTACAACGGATGCCATGTCACTTTTTGCAATAAGCACATAATCCGAAAGACTGCAAAGCGGGCTTGTCATGCTGTCCGTTATAGCTATAACCTTGGCACCCCTCCTGTGTGCGAATGTCATTGCCTTCACTGCTGCATTGGAATACCTCGGAAAGCTTATCCCTATTATGACATCATTTTGGTCAATACGAAAGAGATTTTCATATATTTCCGTTTCTCCGTAATTGCTTATTACTTTCACATTCTCGAAAATTAAGGAATAGTAATAACCGAGAAAAGATGCAAGTGCCGCTGCACTCCGCACAGCGAAAATGTATATGGTTTTTGCCTTTGCTATTGAGCTTACAGCCTTTGCAAAATCTTCCTTTGATGTTTCCTCTATGGTTTTGCGTATCTTTTCCGTATCTTTATTCAAAACATTTGAAATAATATCGGAAGTACCTATTCTGCTTTTGGTAACCTCTATACGCTGAACAGATGTAAGCTTATCCTGTATCATTTCCTGCATTGCCTTCTGCATTTTCGGATATCCGTCATATCCGAGCTCGGTTGCAAATCGTACTACTGTGGATTCACTCACTCCGACAGTTGTGCCGAGCTTTGATGCTGTCATAAAAGCAGCCTTATCATAATGCTCGGTTATAAAATTAGCTATAAGCTTCTGTCCCTTTGAAAAGCCGGACATTCTGTCATTAATTTGTGTTAAAAGGTTCATACTATTCCCCTCTTTTTAAAAATTCAAATATGCATTACAGATACCAGTATTGAAAATACACCGATAACCATAAGTACACAAAGAATAATTGCTGTTATTCTTATTATTAATTTACGTTTTCTGAACATATATTGGACCTCCGTTCCTACAAGTTATTTTCCATAATTCAATCTTATACCAACTTTACAGAAAAAGCAAGCAAACAGCCGAAATATTTTCAGATTTATTTAAACTTACAAAAAATTCAACAGAAAAATGCTGTCATTTCTTCGTAAATTTACTGTAACTGTAAAATTACCATTAATTTTATTCCTGTACTTCAGAAAAATGTACTATCCCGGATTTCAGAAAAGAAACTCCGGAGCATACATAATTTCGTCCGTATAAAAAATCTACTGTGTAGCAGCAGATATAAAGATATATTTTTAAAATTATGACTTGAAAATATTTCAGGCAGTGTAAATTTTTATGTCGGAAAGAATATTGACAAATTGTACAATTTGAGGGATAATATAAGAGTATAATAAGAAAATGATTGTACGAAAACCAAAAAAGGAGGAAGGATTATGGGCTATACTATTGCTCAGAAAATCATTAAGGCTCATTTGCTCAGCGGAGAAATGACTGTTGGCAGTGAGGTAGGTCTGAAAATTGACCAGACGCTGACACAGGACGCAACCGGAACCATGGCATATCTTGAATTTGAGGCTATCGGCGTTCCAAGGGTAAAAACAGAAAAGAGCGTCGCTTATATCGACCATAATACTCTTCAGACAGGATTTGAAAACGCAGACGACCACCGCTTTATACAGTCTGTCTGCAAAAAGCACGGAATCTATTTTTCAAGACCCGGAAACGGAATCTGCCATCAGGTGCATCTCGAACGCTTCGGCAAGCCCGGCAAGACTCTTATCGGCTCTGACAGCCATACCCCGACAGGCGGCGGTATCGGTATGCTTGCCATAGGTGCCGGCGGACTTGATGTCGCAGTTGCCATGGGCGGCGGCGCTTATTACATATCCATGCCGAAAATGGTTCGCATAAACCTCACAGGAAAGCTTCAGCCGTGGGTTTCCGCTAAGGATATTATCCTTGAGGTTCTCAGAATTATGTCCGTTAAGGGCGGTGTGGGCAAAATAATCGAATACGGCGGAGAGGGCGTGAAAACCCTTACTGTTCCCGAAAGAGCAACTATTACAAACATGGGTGCAGAGCTTGGTGCAACAACCTCAATTTTCCCGTCTGACGAAATTACCCGTTCATTTATGAAAGCTCAGGGACGTGAAGAAGATTGGACAGAGCTTTCGGCGGATGCTGACGCTGTTTATGACGAAGTTATAGATATAAACCTCTCTGAGCTTGTTCCTATGGCGGCCTGCCCCCACAGTCCCGATAATATAAAGACCATCGAGGAAATCGGTCCTCAGACTGTGGATCAGATATGTATCGGCTCATGTACGAACTCATCATACCTTGATCTTATGCGTGTTGCTGCTATCCTCAAGGGTAAAACCGTTGCTCCTAATGTAAGTCTTGCTATTGCTCCCGGATCAAAGCAGGTCTATAATATGCTCGCAAGAAACGGTGCCCTCGCAGATATAATTGAGGCAGGTGCAAGGATACTCGAATGTGCCTGTGGTCCTTGTATCGGTATGGGTCAGTCACCTAACAGCAAGGGCATTTCACTGCGTACATTCAACCGTAACTTTGAGGGTCGCTCAGGCACAAGGGACGGTCAGATCTATCTTGTAAGCCCGGAAACGGCTGCTGCTTCGGCTCTTACCGGTGTATTCACGGATCCGAGAACACTTGGTGACGCCGTTGATATTCCGCTCCCGGAGAAATTTGAATATAACGATAATATGGTTATCGCCCCTGCTCCTGTTGAGGAAATGGACAGCGTTGAGGTTCTCAGAGGACCGAATATCAAACCATATCCGCAAACTGCTCCGCTCGCAGAAAGTATTGACGTTCCATGTTCACTCAAAGTAGGCGATAATATAACGACCGACCATATCATGCCTGCGGGTGCCAAGATTCTTCCGTTGCGTTCAAATATTCCGGCTATTTCCGAGCATTGCTTTACAGTATGCGATAAGGAATTTCCGACACGTGCAAAGTCTCTCGGCAGCAGTATTGTTGTAGGCGGTGTAAACTACGGTCAGGGTTCTTCCCGTGAGCACGCTGCCCTTGCTCCGCTTTATCTTGGTGTAAAGGCTGTTGTTGTAAAGTCATTTGCACGTATCCACAGAGCTAACCTTATCAATGCGGGAATACTTCCTCTCACATTTGTAAATGAAGCCGATTATGATGCAATCAATCAGGGCGATGAGCTTTCCGTACCGAATGTACGTCAGCTTATTTTGGACGGCAAGGAAGAGCTTGTGCTTGTCAACAAAACAAACGGAAAGGAAATTCCCGTTAAGTGTGAGCTTTCGGACAGAACAAGAGATATTATTCTTGCAGGCGGTCTGCTTGATTACACAAGAAATTCCAACAGCAATTAATTCCGTGCCTTAGGGCATACAGACAAAAATACGTAATTCAATGGGGAATTAGGTAATAGGACGGTTATTGGCAAATTTTGTGAGTTAGCCGCCTGTCCTCGTTCCCCATTTTATTTTATATAACTACTGAAAGGAAAGATGTAAAATGGCAAAAATTCAAATGACCACTCCCCTTGTTGAGATGGACGGAGATGAAATGACCAGAATTATCTGGAAAATGATCAAGGATAAGCTTATCCTCCCATATGTTGACCTTAAAACCGAGTATTATGACCTTGGTCTTGAAAACAGAGAAAAAACAAAGGATCAGGTTACGGTTGACTCTGCTGAGGCTACAAAAAAATATGGTGTTGCCGTAAAATGTGCTACCATTACCCCAAATGCCGAGCGTGTCAAGGAGTATAATCTTACTCAAATGTGGAAATCTCCCAACGGTACCATACGTGCAATTCTTGACGGTACTGTTTTCAGAACCCCTATTCTCGTCAAAGGTATCACTCCTTATATTTCAACATGGAAAAAGCCGATTACCATTGCACGTCATGCATACGGCGATGTATATAAAAATACTGAAATGGTTGTTGCAGACGGCAGCAAGGCTGAGCTTGTCGTTACGGATAAGGACGGAAAGGAAACACGTCAGCTTATCCACGAGTTCAGTGGCTCGGACGGTATTATACAGGGACTTCACAACATAGACAAGAGTATTGGCAGCTTTGCCCGTGCCTGCTTTAACTTTGCACTTGACGCTAAGCAGGATCTGTGGTTTGCAACAAAGGATACAATTTCAAAGAAATATGACCACCGTTTCAAGGATATTTTCAATGAGATTTTTGAAAATGAATACAAGGAGAAATTTGAGAAGGCAGGAATTGAATATTTTTATACACTTATTGATGATGCGGTTGCCCGTGTTGTACGTTCCGAGGGAGGATATATCTGGGCATGCAAGAACTATGACGGTGATGTTATGTCCGACATGGTTGCCACTGCTTTCGGTTCACTGGCTATGATGACATCCGTACTTGTTTCGCCTGACGGTATTTACGAATATGAGGCAGCACACGGAACTGTTCAGCGTCATTATTATAAGTATCTTAAAGGAGAAACAACATCTACCAATTCCGTTGCAACACTTTTTGCATGGACAGGTGCTCTCCGAAAAAGGGGTGAGCTTGACGGTAACAGTGCACTTTCAGCATTTGCTGATAAACTGGAGAAAGCTACCATTGACACCATTGAGGACGGAATTATGACCGGTGACCTTTATCTTCTTTCAACTCTTGAAAACAAGACAAAAGTTGACAGCGAAACCTTCCTTGATGAAATCAACGGCAGACTTGAAAAATTAATTAACGGTTAATTAGTACATCTGTTGTTTGGAACCGCTCATTTTCGGGCGGTTCTTTGTTTATGTATTTTTATTGTATTTCCGGAAATACTCAATATGAGGTGTTTTTTATGAATACAAGAGATTTACCGCTTGGTTTCGGAATGGCTCTCGCACAGAACGAGCCTGCTATGAAAAAGTTTGAATCACTTTCGGAAAGTGAAAAAATGGCTTTTGTCGAGAAAACTCATTCCGTAAATTCCAAATCGGAAATGCAGGCACTTGTTGACAGTCTTGTGCACAGTTCGGCATTTTAAGCAATACTCCCCATAAGCGATATCAAAGTATAACGTTTATGGGGAGAAATTATTTATTTTTAAGTATATATATTTTCATTTATTCCTACCCCAACTATCAAGTATATTTTGATACATATAATATTTATAAGGTCTTATCGGTCTTTCAAATGGGGGCGTACTGAAATGCAGTAAAAGACACCGACCGATATTTTTATAATCCTCAACATAATCAAAACCAATTAATTCACCGTTTTTTATCCGTTTTTTTATTGTGTTGTGGTATGAGTACATATTTCCGGTCCCCTGCCTTTTCGGGCTTGTTCTCAGATAAATTTATTACTAATATTTCCATTCAGCGTTTTTATATTTATGAAATGCTTATGGTTATTATTTCATCATACTATAATGATTTTCTTATCCTAAAGCAGCAGTGAGGATATTTTTATACAACATATCTGTTACTGCACCCAAAATAAGTATTTAAATATTTTCGATTTCTGTGATATAACTATTATGAAACTATAACATGAAGTTAAACAATAAAAAATCGGAAAATTTCCAACAGTGGTAATTAGAAAAAATGTTCACAATACTACATCGGAATTTACACAAAAATAAAATCTCTAAAATGTTCCGTTGACAACTTTGGCATTAATTGAATTTATAATAAAAACATTGTGTTATGAGAGTGGTGAAACGGACAGTCGGGGTGTTACCACGATTATTAAAATGATATTTTTTAGGATATTATAAAATTGATACGGATGCTACAAAAATAACAGGAATAATAGTAAGCGGTCCGATTATTTTGGGTTTTATTTTTTGGATTTAGTATTCGATGGTATTTTTCTTGGTCTTAATGAGTTTTTATGCCCATGTATATTTTATCTGCCTTTATTGATATTCTTTTGGAATAAAGTGTGGTTATCGGAAACATAATCCAATGCACAGTTATCACCTGCACCGTATATATCTACACTTTATCCGAACCGGTGTAACTGCAGTTTCCCCCGACTTTTTATTGGATTCAGTATTATTATATCTTGTCTGTCATCTGCATAGTAATTACACATTTCGGAAAATTGCAGTAGCTGTATATGTTTAATTATATTATAGATAAAATGTTATAAAAAATCACTAATTTTTCTATTGACATTTTGCACCGGATATGATATTATATTAAAGTCGCAGACGACAGAAATACGGAGAGGTATCGAAGCGGTCATAACGAGGCGGTCTTGAAAACCGTTTGTCCGAAAGGACACATGGGTTCGAATCCCATCCTCTCCGCCACATATTTATCCCCGGTATCCTCTGATATCGGGATGATAAATTCACTTTTGGAGGATTACCCAAGTGGTGAAGGGGATCCCCTGCTAAGGGATTAGGTCGGGAAACCGGCGCGAGGGTTCGAATCCCTTGTCCTCCGTAAAAGAAGCCGCATGAGTGCTAAATTTTAGCGTTTGTGCGGTCTTTTTTTGTTTACATAAAAACAGTGGAAAGCAGTAATTACTGTTATTATGTTGATGTTGCCGACAATATCTATACTTATAAAGAATTATATTTAAAAAGCTGATAAGAGGCAAAAAGATCGGTAAGCACCCACATCAAGTCCGGCCGCTTTTGAATAATTACAATCAAAAGTTTCCCAAACCTCTACCCCTGTTATGTAGTTATTATCATACATAATTTTTATAATTCTGCACCACAGCGGAAACAGTATTTTTTGGCTCTCTGCAGAGATAGTATCCTTATCAAACTCCTCAAGACTCATAGCTTTTTCTAAGGTCTTTAAAATATTATAAATTATTGTAAAATTATCCATTATAACACCTCACTGTCATATACAGAAAAACCGCCTTGATTACTCAGGGCGGTTTATAACTATGAAACTTTTTTCAAAAATTTATCAGTAAGTTCTGTTTTCTCAAAGGTAAGGCTTCCGTTTTTTTCTTTTTTGATAAGCAAAACCATCTAAAAGACCGTTTTTTCCTTGTTCCGAATCACAATAATACAAAACAACAGTCGAATCATTCCATGCCTGTGATAACGTCTCAGCCTTTTCAAAACTTAAATTATTTTGTTCGCAATATCTTTTTATTCCATTTTTCCATACATTTTCCTGTTTTGCTATCGGCTTTTATGTGCCTCAAATTCCTCGATAATCGGACGATATACGGGTTGAGCTTCACATTCATCAAAGCTGTCTATAACTTCTCTGATGGACATACCGTTTACCACCATGTCAAGATCAACTCCATATTCCAAAAAAAGCTTCAAAATTTCCGGATTTTTAGGATTATTACGTCCTAAAGCATAAAGAATTGCCACGTTTCTTTTTTTAGGAAAACCGTTGCGACTTGTACCTTTTTCCAACGGTAATCCGTTGGGATTTGCACCTTTCTCTAACAATGCTTTAATAATTTTCGCCTTATGGTTCAATGCTGCAAAGTCCAAATAACTAAATCCTCCTGCATCAGTGTAATTTACATCACTGCATTTGTTAATTTCCTCGATTACTTCTTCCTCGGTTTCCTCATCGTGAGAAATTTTCCACATAAGCTCGTTTCTGCCGGTTCCCATATCATAGTCTAACTTCATAATATATACACCCCTATTTATTATTTTTAATGTCTATTAACGTACTACGGAGATAACACAATCCCTTTGTTTCGTCTTGATATTCTCCGCAGTAGCGGTACGGATTTACGGTAAGACCCGTACTTGCAGTAGCAATACCGTATGAGTCATAATCATAGGTATCTGTTACTGCTCCCTCCACATCCGTAAGCATACGGATATTGCCGTTGCCGTCAAAGAGGTAATAGTGCTTAATATCATTTCTTGTCTGTGATACTATTTCAGCACTATGTGTGTATTCTGCAACTACATTATTATTGCTGTCAAGTTCTGCAAGAACCTGTGACAAGCCGTTGCTGTCTACAATGTACTTTGTCTGCTTTCCGTTTGTGTTCTTTGTAAGACAGTTGCCCTCGCAATCGTATGCGTACGATTCTGTGTAAGTCTTAGAGCTCACCCTTACAAAAATAAGACTCCCTTAAATCATATTAGTTGTATTTGCCGGCTTCCGGCTCCTTTTGTCTGCTTCAAGAAACTACCTTTTTCAGAATTTACAATGTATTGCTATAAGGACTACATAGGTCTTAATATCGTAAAAATTATTCATATATTTTTCCTACATAAAATAAAACTGCAATAAATTCCCAATTAATGTCTTTTGGAATACTTTCATGCATATTTAAGGAAACACTGAATAAAACAAAGTAATCCGAGCCCAAATTGATATCGTGCTAAATTATTTCACCAATCC
>CANQLX010000011.1 GCA_947624835.1 uncultured Clostridia bacterium | reverse complement strand
ATATAACAACTCCTTTTTACCAAATACTGTTTATTATTTATATAATAGCTTAATTTTATCCAAATTTCAAGTCTTTTTAAGCGTTTTTTTATAAAATTTGTTAAAATCATGTTTATTATAATCCAAAATAGCACAAAAGTCTTATTAGATTCCGGGGAATTTATTTTATCATATTTTTTATGTCGAATATAAACCAATATTCGCTCATATAATAATTTATTAAAATCACATTTCGATATCCCTGTTTTTTATTTTGGCACATAAAAATAACGGAGAAGACTTTAAAATCCTCTCCGTAATCAATCATCATAATCTTCTGTTGTAATAGTTGTTAAGGTCAACCTCATATTCCGAATCTTTTTTTCTTCTCTTAAGCTCCACAATGAACACTATGGAGAGGAATATGGTGAACAATACAACCGCACCGAGAATAACAAAAGTTCTAATCATACTTTCGTTGTCAGAGGAGGTTATTATCATATCTCCTGGTGCCTGAGCCTGCGTTTTTGTTTCTGTCAGGTTCGCAAGTGCATTATCTGACACCGTTGCAGTCTTAAGTATAAGACTGTCTCCTACCTTTGAACTCTCACGCTGTGATTCCGTTCTTACAAGCTCCTGAGTCTTAAGATCTGCTATACCTGTTGACTCCAGCTTGTAATCACTTTGGAACTGTGCTACGGCTTCTTCAACTTCTTTTGAATAATTTCCGGAAACCTTTCCGTCATAGTACTTGATTATTGCAAGCTGTGACTGCAACCGTGCTACGTCATCACCGCTGAAACCGTACTGTAAAGTATCATAATCCGGAGATTTCGGTGCATTCTCATCATACAGCACATCGAGCTGTTCAGGTGTCACAATTTCGGATTCCTCAAATCCTGCAGTTCTTTGGAAGAGATTTACTGCACCGAGAACATCCTCAGTGAAATCTTCACTCACAACACCTGGAAGGTACCTAAGTTCTGAAAGTCTTTTCTGCATATTAAGAACCAACGCTCCGCTCTGTCCCAAAACGAGATTGTCGGCATTGGGGTTTTCGCCCACCTCGGAGCTGTAAAGCTTCTGAAGCGTTTTCTCATCGGCTATACCGGTAACCTCAAGATCGTTATCCTTTTGGAACATCTCTATTGCGCTCTTTGTAAGCTCTCCGTAGTAACCGGTTACGTCATCAAAATAATACTTAAGCTCTGCCAGTCTTGTTTGGAGAGAAGATATCGCCATGTTATCCCCATCATCATATGTATCGGGTTCAAGTGCAGTGAAGTTTGTTTTTGCTTTACTGTCATTTAGTTTTTCCAAAGTCTTTTCGTCAACTATACCTGTTACCTCAAGATCATTGTAATTTTGGAAAAGCATTACCGCATCTACTGTATCACTTCCGAAATATCCCGATGCCTTTTCGCTCAGGTATCCAAGTTCATAAAGCTTTGTCTGTATGTCGGATATATCGCTGCTGCCTTCTCCGTCTTCATCGCCGTATGAGGCAACTATCTTAACTTCCTCTTCTTCGGGCTCTGACTCCTGTTCATTCTCGGATTCCTGCTGTTCCTCAGACTCCTGCTGCTCCTCGGATTCCTCCTCCGGTTCTGTGCTTGGTTCCGGTTCAGATTCCAACTCGGACTCAGGTTCCGGCTCAGGCTCTGGTTCAGGCTCAGGCTCTGGTTCAGGTTCCGGCTCTGGCTCTGGTTCAGGTTCCGGCTCAGGCTCTGGTTCAGGTTCAGGCTCAGGTGCCGGTTCGGCAGAAGCATAAGAATAGTCGGTTGCCTGATATGCCTCAGACGGCGGTGCAATATTCGATACACCTGCACCGTCAAAGTTATATGTAACTCCGTTGAGAGTTCTTGATGTGTTTGTTATGTACTCACCATTTTCATAGTAGAACGAATCTCCGTCAAGAAGCACCCATCCGTTTTCGGGGTAGGAAACTCCGGCAACCTTGAACCATTCAACCCAATGATTATTGTATACATTATGGTAAACAACACCGTAATACTCATTTCTTGCATCAACAGCCATTCCGGAACCGATATAGACACCGACGTGTCCCGGCATATGGAGACCGAGTCCGTGTATATTCGGAATACCGTTGCTGACATATCCCCATGATGAGGACGAACCAAGCATATCTGTTCTTGCTCCGCCCACTCCGTTATAGGTCCATATAAGACCCGAACAGTCTACAGCACCGTACGAGGTTCCGCCCCATACATAGCTCCAGCCCTCACGGTATGCGGTAAGTACATGAGCCGAAAGTCCCACACCTGTACTCGACTCTGCCGAAGCAGTCAAAGCTCCCGATACCATCATTGCCGATGCCATACCGGCAACTAAGGTACAGGCTATAACCTTTTTCATTATTTTCGCCATTTCAAAATAGGCTCCTTTCAAAAAATCAATACTATAAAAATTACATTTTTTTAACAATTAAATTGATATGCCGCAATAAATTATTTCAAACTTGTAACATATCCATAGTAGATAATAACATCTTTCAAAAGAAAAATCAAGTCTTTTTCCAATTTATCAAAAATTAACCTCAATATTTGGCATTTTGCACAAAAGCTTATCAAAAGATAACGCAAGTTCTAACTTGTAATTATGTTTTTATTCAATTTTTGATTGCACGAAAGCGAAATATATGTTAATATAATAGATTGTAGAAGTGTAATTACAGCGTAAGCGGGGAACTACCCCAATCTTATATGGAGAGTGGTTAATGTGCAAAAAAAACGTATAGCTGTTATTTTCGGAGGTAAATCATCTGAGCATGAGATTTCGAGAATATCGGCATCCTATGTAATAAGTAAAATACCCGTGGACAGATACGACATTATATTAATAGGTATAACAAAAGACGGAAGGTGGCTGATGTACAGCGGTGATATACAGAAAATCTCCGACGGCTCATGGGAAAATGATGCAGGAAACAGAACAGCATTTATTTCCCCCGACCCATCAATCGGCGGAATCACGGTCATTACTGACAGTGGTTGTGAAATTATAAAGATTGACTGTGTTTTCCCCGTTCTTCACGGAAAAAACGGTGAGGACGGAACAATTCAGGGACTTTTTGAGCTGGCGGAAATACCTTATGTAGGCTGCGGAGTTTTGGGCTCGGCTGACTGTATGGATAAGATAGTGACAAATATTATATTAGACTATGCAGGAATTGAACAGGCCGACTTTACCTGGTTCTATTCGGCGGATTATTTTAAAAATCCCGATAAATACATTTCCGAAACAGAAAAAAAGCTTGAATATCCTGTTTTTGTAAAACCTGCTAATGCCGGATCCTCTGTCGGGGTAAGTAAAGCGGCAAACCGTGAAGAACTCAAGTCTGCTGTTGTAAAAGCATCCGGGGAGGACGGAAGAATACTTATCGAGGAGAATATAACGGGCAAAGAAGTCGAATGTGCCGTTTTGGGAAATGACGAACCCTTCGCCTCCGTTCCGGGTCAGATTGCTCCTGCCGCTGAATTTTATGATTATGACGCAAAATATAACAGCTCCGAATCAAAGCTGTTCATTCCGGCACAGATAAGCGAAGAGCTTATGGAGCATGTCAGAAAAACTGCTGTACAGGCATACCGCATACTCGGTTGTACCGGACTTTCAAGAGTGGATTTCTTTGTAACCGATGACGGAAGAGTTCTCCTAAACGAAATAAACACACTGCCCGGCTTTACCTCCATCAGTATGTATCCGAAGCTTATGGATGCGTCGGGAATCGGCGGCAACGACCTTACAGAACGGCTTATCGAACTTGCTTTTGAGAGGATGGCAAAAAATGTCTGAACAGTCAATCGGCGTATTTGATTCGGGACTTGGCGGTCTTACTGCCGTAAAGGAGCTTATCAAGGTACTGCCACAGGAAAATATAATATATTTCGGGGATACTGCAAGGGTCCCGTACGGAAACAGAAGTCAAAAAACCATACGCAAATATGCCAAGCAAGATGCCGATTTTTTGATTTCAAAGGGCGTCAAGGTCATTATAGCTGCCTGCGGCACGGTAAGCTCCGTTGCAACGGAACTCTATAATGACCTTCCCGTCCCCTTTACGGGGGTCGTTGTTCCCACTGCAACAGCCGCAGTAAACGCCACAGAAAACGGAAAAATCGGAATTATAGGAACCTCGGCAACAATAAACAGCGGCTCCTATAAAAAAGAAATACTCCGTCAGAACAGTAGTATCACAGTTTTTCAACAGGATTGTCCCCTTTTTGTTTCTCTTGTGGAAAATGGTTTCATTTCTCCGGATGACAAAATAGTGCAGCTTGTAGTCGAGCGTTATCTCAGCAGCATGAAGACGGACGGCATAGATACTTTGATACTCGGCTGCACTCACTTTCCCATAATAGCTAAGGCTATTTCAAATTACCTGGGGGATAACGTCCGACTTATAGATTCGGGCCGTGAAACGGCACTTTATGCTGCAGACATTCTTAAAACACATAATTTATTAAACAAAAGCAACACAGCAGGGACCTGTTCTTATTACGTCAGCGATACGATTGAAAGCTTTAGACATACAGCTGAAATTTTCCTTGGCAAAAGTGTTGAGGATGAGGTCAAACATATTAATATGGAGCAGGTTGCTTTGCAATAAATTATTACAGAAAGGAAAATTCAGAATGGATGAAAATTATATTCTTTCCGTATGCGGTAGACAGAATGTTGACGGGAATACGGATAAGGTAGAGCTTGAAACCTCCGCTTCCTATGTCATGAGAGAAGGTGTCCGTTATATAAGCTATAAGGAATATAACCCCGATTCACCGCTCAAGCATTATCGCACAACGGTAAAGGTTGGTCCGCATAATGTGGTGACCGTTATAAAAGGCGGGGAGCAAAACCATCAGCTTATTCTTGAAAAGGGAGAAAGACATAAATGCGAATATAATACCCCCTTCGGAAGTCTTACACTCGGTGTATATACCGAGGATGTTGATATAAGACTCGACGACAGCGGCGGAGAGCTTACGGTCAGATACTCAATAGATATAGAATCAGAGCTTGCAAGCCTGAATGAGCTTACGTTGAAAATTAAGGAGGCAAAAAACAATGTCCACGGCATCAGTAACATTGAACAGCCTGAATAAGGCAATAACGGATGCTTTCAAAAAAGCAATGGCAAACGGTCAGCTGCGGGAAGCAGAAATACCGTCATTTATTATTGAAACTCCGTCGGAACGGAGTCACGGTGATCTTGCGACCAATGCTGCAATGGTATCCGCTAAGACATTCCGCTGTGCACCGAAAATAATTGCGGAGGCAATAACCAATAATATAGATCTTAGCGGCACAAACCTTTCAAAATGCGAAATAGCCGGACCGGGATTTATCAATTTCTTTTATGATAAATCATTTTATGCAAAGGTTCTTGACGAAATAAAGAATGAAGGCAAAAATTACGGAAGATCGGATTACGGCAAGGGAAAGAGAATACTTGTTGAATTTGTTTCTGCAAACCCCACAGGTCCCATGCACATCGGTAATGCAAGGGGCGGGGCCATAGGAGATTCTCTTTCGGGTGTACTTGATGCGGCAGGCTATGAGGTTGCAAGAGAGTTTTATGTGAATGATGCAGGCAATCAGATTGAGAAGTTTGCCACTTCCCTCGAAATTCGTTATATGCAACTTTACAGGGAGGGTTACGAGCTTCCTGAGGATGCATACCACGGACAGGATATCATAGACCATGCAAAGGCATTTGCAGAAATCTACGGTGATAAATATGTTGACTCAGAGTCAGATGTGAGAAGAAAGGCTCTTGTCAATTTTGCACTTCCGAAAAATATCGAGGGACTTGAAAGAGATCTTCTCAAATATCGTATAAAATATGACCGCTGGTTCAGGGAAAGCACACTTCACAGCAGCGGTGCGGTAGATAATATAATAAAGCTACTCCGTGAGAAGGGGCACACCTATGAGCAAGACGGGGCTGTATGGTTCAAAGCATCACAGTTCGGCGCAGATAAGGATTTCGTGCTTGTACGCTCAAACGGTATTCCTACATATGTCGTTCCGGATATTGCATATCACTACGATAAACTTGTAACAAGAGGCTACGATAAGGCAATAGATATTTTGGGTGCTGACCATCACGGGTATGTACCGAGGCTTAAGGCTGCTCTTACCGCCCTTGATGTAGATGCCTCAAAGCTTGATGTTGTCCTTATGCAAATGGTAAGGCTTATCAGTAACGGCGAGACAATAAAGATATCAAAAAGGAGCGGAAAGGCTATAACACTTGTCACTCTTCTTGACGAGATACCTATAGATGCAGCACGCTTCTTCTTTAATCTCAGAGAAGCAAACAGTCATTTTGAATTCGATCTTGATCTTGCCGTCGAACAATCCTCACAGAATCCCGTTTACTATGTACAATATGCCCACGCAAGGATTTGCAGTATTCTCAAAAAGCTCAATGATGAAGGCATAGAAATAAGGAACTGTACGTTGGAAGATTATTCAAAGCTTACTGCTCCGGAAGAAATAGAGCTTATCAATAAGCTTGCTGCCTACAGTGATGAAATTATATCCGCCGCAAAGGCTTATGACCCCTCACAGATAACACGCTATGTATATGATGTTGCAGCACTTTTCCATAAATTCTATAATTCCTGCCACGTAAAAAATGATGACGAGGCTCTCACTCAAGCACGCCTTGCACTCTGTATTGCAGCACGGACAGTCATATCCAATGTCCTGACAATGTTTAAGATCACGGCTCCGGAATCCATGTAACAGAAACTCGGACAGCAATGAATTTTATCATATTCAAAAAGAAGGTATTGATATGTTTAAAAATAAACCGATTTTAATAACAGCACTGATATTCGGCGGAATAGGGATAATTCTCGCAATATTTACAGGGATATTGTTTTTGAATGATGACCGGAACGTTTTTGAGTTAGTTGCCTACCTTTTCGGTATGAAGAAAGAAAATGTAAATGCCTCAACAATGTGGCAGTTTGCGTTTATTTTTGAAGCAGCAGCCTTCGTTCTGGGATACAGAGCACTTGCAGAGGAAGCCGAGGAATAATATATAAGTCTGACAAATAATAAAAAAACCACCTTCGGTAAGGAATGATTAATCTTCCTCACCGGAGGTGGTTTTTTCCGCACATAATTCCATAGAAACGTGGAAATATTTATCATCACATTCAACCTTCAAATCTCCGTCATACTGCTTCAGTGCCTTTTCAACAGAATACAGACCAAAACCGTGCATTTCCTTTTCTTCTTTGCTTGTTTTAGGGAGATGTCCATTTATTTCAACCCTTTTTAATACGGGATTTATTATATCAATAAATATAAAACCGCTGTTGCAGGCACATTTTACAGTTATCACCCTTTTTGTTTCGGAGCTGAGGCTCGTGCAGGCTTCGATTGCATTATCAATAGTATTTCCGAAGATAATACATAAATCTGCAGGTCTTATTATATCAGACGGTAAGGCTCCTTCAAACCTTATTTCCGTACCCGTTCTACTCGCCGCCCTCTGCTTATCTGCAAGCAGTGCATCAACTATTCCGTTTCCGGTATCAAACTTTATCAGGCTGGTTTCAAAAACAGGATTGTCCTTTTTCAGCATTTCAAGTGCCTCTTCATTTTTACCCTCTGATATCAAGGAACTTATACCAATACACATATTCTTATAATCGTGCCTGAATCTTCTAAGCTCAAAATTATATTTTGAAAGTGTTGTATAATGCTCGGATTGTATATTTATCTGCCTTTCAAAATTATCGGCAATATTTTTGATATGTCTGTTGTATACGGTATATACGAGCAGGGAAAATACAATAACAAGAATGAGAATAAACAGCATGGCAAACAGAATTTTCACTAAATCTTCAAATAATGTTTTTTTACTGAATCCATCAATGTAGCCCGGCAGCATATATATATAAACTGATGTGACAACAGACATACACATTGTCAATAAAAGAATAAGTCTTTTTATTGTTTTTGAAGTACAATCAATAATCCGGTTTACTTTTGCTCCTATACCTGTGAATGCTACTGTAATACAACACAGTAGGGATAAAAAATTTACAATCAGTTCAATATACAGCCTTTGTAACTCATTGTATCTCATATTTGTAAAAGAACACAAAAATGATATTATCAGCATATTGATGAAAAAGAGAAAAAGCTGTATAGAAACTATCGTTCCTATCCGCTTACCTCTGACACACAATTTTGCCCATAAAATATTCGCAATCAGCATAACACCTATTACAACCTGCAGCACCTCATTCTCCATACAGCAAACGGCAACCGTCGACAATATATAAAATACGCAGGACAAGAAAAGTACTTTAATATTATATTTTCCTCCAAAAAGCTTTATTAACAAAACAAGGATTGATATGTAATATACTATGCACTCTATTGACAGTATAAAATTACGAAGCACTGCTTATCACCTCCTATAATATTTTTGCAAAATCATAAATAATACCGTTGGCTGTTATTTTTATACCACTAACTACCAACCCTATTTTAAAAACCTGTTTTTTGGATTATAAATAAAGTACAAAAAAACAGGAAAGGGATGTGGATTATGCCTGATTGGTTTTTTCAATGGATATTAAAAATATTCAGATGATGTATTAATTATCCTGTCGAAAAAAATAATTATCGGCACACAGGAGCAGTCTGATAAGGAAGTCTGTCTTTTCCTTATCCCAGTTTTTGATGATTTCAAAAATTTCCGAGTTGACCGATAATTCCGACAAAATGACACTATCCGAAATAAGCAGGACAATATCCGTTGATAAAACCTCGGATATTTCGTCCAGTCTGGTAAGAGAAATTTTCGCACTCCCCCGCTCTACCTGACTTATATAGCTTTCGGATACCCCCAACATTTCTGAAAGGACTGCCTGTGTCAGTCCTTTCTTTTTTCTGTATAAACTTATTCTTCTGCCAATAGCCTTATAATCAATCATCATTATCACCGGGTTAAGTATAACAGTTATCAGTCCCATTTATAAGAAATCTATAAATTAAGTATTAACTTATAGCTGCGTATAATACGATATTTAATAAATTTCTCTCCAAGGTAAAGAAATTTTAAATAGCAAAGGATTGACAGTATTAATGTACTAATGATAAAATTTTTTTTGGTATTTATATACTGAAACAGATCATGGGAGTTGGTTTTATATGCTAAAAATAGCCGTATGTGATGATGAACGGGAATTTATAAATATAATAGCAGGGCTGATAAAAAGAACATTTTCGAACAATATTGAAACACTTGACACATATACCAATCCCCGGCACCTCTTAAATTGCGGAAAAAGTTATGACTTGCTTTTTCTTGATATAGATATGCCAATACTAAACGGAATACAGCTTGCAAAGTATTACAACAAGAGCAATGCCTCAATCATTTTTGTAACCAATAAAGAGGCCCTCGTTTTTGAGGCATACAATTCGACTGACTCCTTTGGTTTTATAAGGAAAAGTAGGCTTACGGAGGATTTTGAAAATGTAATCAAAAGGTTTAACAGAAACAATCAGCTTATGCACTCCCTTACAGTAGTGATAAACTCACAGATTTATAAAATCAGACTTTCGGATATAATCTATATCGAAAAAATGGTAAACAGCGTTATTATCCATACAGCAGACAAAACCTATACCCAAAGAAATACCCTTGCCGAAATTGGGAAAAATCTGCACAGTCACGGATTCATACGTGTCCATGCCGGATATATTGTAAATCTTGACCATGTATTGCAGATTTCTTCAAATGAAATCATATTATCACATTCTGAACGGGTTCCCGTCAGCAGAAACAGGCTTAAATATGTAAAAACCGAATTTCTTAAAAGGAGTGCGGAGCTTAATGAATAATATATTTCAGGAAATGTTTTCGCTGGCGGTCCAACCCGCCTTTTCGGCAGCAATACTCCTGTTGTGCGGTGTTTCTTTGTCCTACAAATACAGCCGGACAAAGACGCTTGCTTTTTTCCTTCCTTCCCTTGCACTAATGCTTCTGTCCGAGCATTTTATCAGTATTTCAATTATCGTAATATTTCCTCATGCACTGCTATACCGCATAGGGATAAGGGCTGTTATATTTTCGGTTATATCGGTTCTGTACAGCATATGTGTATTCAAAAACAAAATATCACAAAGGATAAAGATTCCTTTGATGACAAATTTAATTTTTTTTATATCCTGCGTACTGCTTTATTTATTTGCCGTATTTATCGTAAACTCGGATGTAGACAGTCTTTTTCGGAGAAACGGAGAATACAGGATAATATTCAGTCTATGTGTTCATTTTGCCGCAGGATTTTTCATTTATATATCAGCCAAAAGAAAATCCAATATAAAAAATCCCAAAAATATTATAGCACATATTTCTGTATTTGTTGTATCATTTATAATAATATTATTTTTATTCGGTACTGCATCAAATCCATACATCGAATATTGGTTGAGATATTATATTGAGGCTATAATATTTACTTTAATCGTTGTAAACGTAGCAGTTATATTGCTTATTGAAAAAATATCCAAAAACAATGCCCTGAAAATACAAAATAAGATCATGCAAAGTGAAAAGGAAATGTATAAAGCTCAGATTGAACAGTCGAATAGATACATCAGGGAAATTGCAAAAATCAAGCATGATATGAAAAATCAGATATTCTGTATATCCGAGCTTATCGGGAACGGCAATATAGATGAGGCAAAAAAGCTATGCGATAATATAGGCAATGAGCTTGAACAGGCATCATTCATATTCAACACATCAAACCCCTATCTCAATTCAATACTCAATGTAATATACAAAAGATCCAAGGAAAACAATATAGACATAAAAACTGTAATTAAGAGCAGTCTTGAGGATATCGACGGCACAAATTTAATTTCACTAGTGGGCAATTTGTGCGACAATGCAATAGAGTCATTGCAAAAAATAAAGGATAACAGACAGCTCAGCATATCTATTTCAGAAAAAGGAGGATATTATCTTATTACCGTCAAAAACCGTATAGAGGAATCGGTTTTAAAAAATAATGCTGAATTGCACAGCTCTAAATCGGATAATGTATATCACGGCTACGGCTTAAAAAGCGTTGAAAGCATTGTCAAAAAATATGACGGTATTCTTAATATAAACGAGGACGTAGATATGTTTATTGTAAGCGTCATGCTAAGGTGTGGCACCGCTGTCAATTCGTAATTACTTTACTAAGGTCAACTACTAATCTATGACTCAACAATGAACTTACTCCGACAACAAGCGATAAGCTTATCATTTATAGTTATAATCATGTCATTTCTGCCTGTGGGGACTCCCCCACCCGTCCGAATAACACGGAATATGTACCAACTGTAACAGGGAGGTTTTTATTTTCTGGAAATGTTATTATACTGTGGATATAAAATATTTCAATCTATCGGAGGATGTAAATATGGATATTACGGTAAATGACCTTTCAAAAACCTACACCGGCGGTGCCGCTCCTGTCGCGGCAATCAGAAATTGCTCCCTTAAAATAAAAAGCGGCGAACAAGTTGCCGTCACCGGTGCAAGCGGTTCGGGAAAATCTACACTTCTCCATCTGCTCGCAGGCCTTGAACATGCCGACTTCGGAAACATAAAATATAACAAAACCGATATTACCGGAATGTCACAGAATGATCTTGACGACTTCCGCCTGAAAAATATCGGTATAGTATTTCAGTCCTTCAACCTTTTGCCGGAGTTTACAGCTTATGAGAATATCATACTGCCACTTATGCTCCAAGGTAAAAAATTTGATAAGACCCGTATTGATAAACTCGTGGAATATCTTGACCTTGACTCAAGATGCGAACACCTCCCATCAAAGCTTTCCGGAGGTCAGCAGCAAAGAGTCGCTATAGCACGTGCATTGGCTAACAAACCGACTGTCCTCCTGTGTGATGAACCTACGGGAAATCTCGATAAGAAAAGCTCCAAAGCTGTTATAGACCTCCTGTTCAATATTTCAAGAGAATTAAATGTCACTTTGATAGTCGTAACTCACGACGACAGTATAGCAAAACGCTTTGGCAGAATTATCACAATAAGTGACGGCATTTTAGGAGGCGATATACAATGAAAAGCTACCTCTTTATCATCGGTAAATATATCCGTTCACATAAAGGACGATTTATCAGCCTTGTGATATGCATTTCACTTTTTATAACAGCAATTCTTACGGTCATGTGGTATAACGACAGCTTCAGATATACCGAGAATGAAAAATATAAACAAAGAAACGGAACATACTCCATAATAGACTATTATGCGAATAAAGAAATTGTTTCGGAAAATATAAAAGAGCTTGCTGATGAGGGTGCCGGTATGCTTAAGACTTATTGGAACTTAAACCTTGACTACGAAAATATCACGATAGGCTATGCGGACGAAAATGCCGCAAGGCTTATACCTATTACAATGCGGCAGGGTAGACTTCCTAAGAATCAGGACGAGGCCGCAATCGAAAAACTGACATATGATCTTCTCGGACTTAAGGCGGGTATCGGCGACAAGGTAAGCTTTGAAATTAAAGACAGCGGCGGAAATACAATAAAGAAAGAATTTGTGCTGACAGGAATAACTGACAACTGTTTTAAAGACATAAAAAAACACTACAACGGACTTCAAAAATTCAACGCACCGACAATACTGATCAGTGATAAGAATGTCACCCCCGAATATATTCACATAATTGCAGAAAAGACAACCCCTCTTACCCTAAATCTCGAATCAGAAAACACCTATTTGTCAGAGTCGGGTACGGACAGCCAGCAAATGCAAATAAAGCTCAAGGTAAATAATATTATATTCATTCCGCTCACACTGTTTTTTGTTATTACCTCAATAGTGGGTATTTTCTCCGTTTCCTCATATTTTTTCAAGGATATTGAAAAACAGCTCAGATTTTTGCGGTGTATGGGTTTTTCCAAGAAGAAAGCAAAAAAAATGATATTTATATACGGTCTTATATTCTGGATTTTATCCCTAATAATTTCCGTACTGACATCAGTACTGATACTCTTTATCATTTATTGGATTTCGTCACATACATCACAGACTCTATTTATTTCCCTTGGAATAGGTCCTTTGTTATGTGCCGCTGTGTCAAGTGCGTTGATAATCACCATTTCGTTTTTCGTTGAGCTTGAAAAATTATACAAAAAGTCCCCTGTCAGGGAAGAAATATATATAACAAAAAAAACAAGAAAATCTCGCACCGAACTGAAGAAATGCTACCACAACGCATACGGCAGAAAAAACCGTTTTGAAAAAATAACCTGTATCATGACGATTTTCCTTTGCGTGGGAATGTCGATATTCGGCTCCTTTCTTCCGCTTTTCAATGCCAGAGGCACTACCTTTACGAATCCCGACAGTTTCAACGATGACACCGATTACTTCCTGCATATGATGGGCGGCGGAGGCAACCAAGAGAGCTTTTATATACAATTCCCATTAGGCTCCGGAATTAACAGAAAAGCCGCCGATGAAGCACTGGCCCACAGCAGCATAGAAATAGTGGAGGCTTCGGTTTCCGATTTGTTCAAAACTTTTTTCCTTGCTTCTACTAAATCGCCGGAAAACGAATATATAAAGCAACATTTTATTGATGCCGCTGCACAACATACAGATCCTTTGTTTAGAAATAAGAATACCCACGAAATGATAAAGCTTGCAGGCGGCGATACCGAGAAAAATTGTATTATAGATTTGCCTGTTCGTTGGCTGTCTGGTGAATGTGTAGAAAAAAATATAAGTATCACAAACGGAAGCTTTGATATTGATGAATATAATTCAGGAAAGGGAATAATTGCCCCCGACAGTCTTTGTTCTGTGGGTGATGTATTCACGATGATAATACCCATTCCCGACAAAAAAGCAACCGAAGAAAATATTAATGAGCATATACACTTTGAGTGTACGCAGGTTGAGGTAACGTCAACATATGATGCAGAAAAGGCGGGCATGAGCAATCTTATAATTTCGCTTGATTACTTATTTTCCGTGTATCCCGATCTCAATTACGAGGAACTGGTATTAAAAAATACCGATAAATCGAATGTAGAAAAAACAAGGGAAATTGAGGATAAGCTTGAGCTTGTTGTAAGCCTTTCTGCAAATGGCGTGGTATTGGATAATTACAGTACAATAGCGAAGGAGTTTTACGATGATGTCAATGCACAGAACTTTCAGCTGATACTCAGCATTTTTGTGTTTGTTATTATGATTATTACCGCAGTTGTTTTCTCAAATTATATTCAGGTACGCTCAAATATTATGAGTTATACAATTATGCATGCGATCGGTGCGAGAATCAACGTAATAAGCAGGCTTATATTATCCGAAGCAGACCGTATTTTGATAATCGGCACGATAACAGGTGCGGCGGCAGGTTGGGGTATTTCCTTGTTTTTTGCATTTATATCATGGAACATAAAAACATGGGATATATTTTTATTTTATGTCATGCCTGTATTCAGTTTCACAGTTTTATTACTCTATATCGGCAGTCATATAGTGATAAAACGTACGGTACTTTCTCTTATTGATGAAAATATTATAGAAAGACTTAATACGGCAGATATCTAATAAATAATACCCGTAAAATACAAAATGACTTTACAGGTATATATATCTCTGAATATTAATCAAAGAGTCATATTAAATTTTTCAGCGATTCAGCCATGCAGTCGAAGCATCCATTGCTATACGGCAGGCAGAAGTACGGTCAAGAGAATTGAGCATAACAAAATCATGTATAATGCCTCTGATACGCAAAGCAGTCACATCAACACCCGCACACCTAAGATTATCGGCAAAAGCCTCCCCCTCACTGCACAAAACATCAGCCTGTCCGTTTATGATCATTGTCGGCGGAAAGCCTCTCAGGCATTTCAGACTTGCTCTGAGTGGTGATGCGGTTATCTCACATTTATCCTCTGCATTGCCTGTATACTGCCTCCAGAACCACTTCATTTCGTTCCTGTACAAGTAATAATTAACTGCAAATTCATTGTAACTTGGTGTATCAAAATATGCATTGGTAACAGGATAATATAACAGAAGCTTACTGATACCGTGAGTGCAAAGTCCGTTTGACATCAGCACTGTTGCGATTGCCATATTTCCCCCGACACTGTCGCCCGCAACTATCAATTCACAGTCACCGATATCTCTGAAACACCTGCCCGCAAATTCCCTAATATGTGAAAAAACAAAATAGCATTGTTCCAATGCAACAGGATATTTTGCTTCGGGCGAAAGTGTATATTCCGGAAATACCACAAGAGAATCCGTTCTCGCCGCCAACTCTCTCACTAACTTTTCATGAGTATGAAAGCTTCCGAAAACCCAACCTCCGCCATGAATATAGAATATAATTTTCTTAGGGCTTCTGCCCTTGGGTGAGACAAAATATACCGGTATAATTCCTCTGTTTCCTGTATCAATATCAGTGGAGGATATATCGGCAGGATATTTATATACGTCTGTATTCTGAGCCTCCTCGAGTATCTTTCTGCCCTTCCTGGGCGGAAGTTCAAATATCAGCGGAGCTACGGAGCTTTTGTCGCAAACCTCCTCTGCGGCAGGCTCTAATGGTACACATCTTTTCATCAGGTATTTCCCCCTAAACCATTATATATCACAATATGCACAGTTTTTGAAAATGACACTGATTTTACTAATAAGCGGAAAATATTTCCTAATTTGCCCAAAATCTCCAAACAGTCATCTATATAGTGCAGGAGAAAAATTAAGAATTGTTTTCCAAATACTCCAAAAACTCTTCAGTTTTGCTCCAATATTTTATCCCCCAGCTTTCAAAACTCCATTCCTGCATAAATTCATTACATTCATAGTCAACATAATATAGCAAGCCATTCCGTGCAACAAAATTTGTCGGGAAATAATCAATATTCAAGCCTGCTGCTTTTGCACTTTCAGCTATTGTCCTTATCTGCTCCATATAAGGCGAAACGGAAATATCATTCCTCACCATATCATATATTGTATCTCCGTCTATGTATTCCTTTATTATTCGTTCATTTTTTACATCAATATCAATCATTTCCGGAATGGGTATTCCGGCCCTCAGAAGTCTTGTATAATCGTTTCTTTCAGCTTCAATTTTATTTCCGAAGCTGTAATACGAGCAAGGCTCGTGGTGTATCTGTTTCAGTACGACTTTTTTTCCGTCTCCCTCGGCAAGGTATGAATAGCCTCCCTTGCCGTGGCCAAGAAGTTTTATAATTCTGTATTCTTTGTCATTTACCTTAATACTCTCCATAACCTACCCCCTATATATGATTATACCGTTTTTCTTTAAAACATTATCAGTGTAATTTTTTGAATATATTATTTCACCCGATACCGATAAACCGGCATCATCTCCGGCATTAAGAACAATCTGCAACGGTACATCAGCATTATCAGATAATTTACAGTATGTGACAAGCCGTGGATATTCCTCCTTATGATCCCATACCATATTACTGCTTTGGAATTGATTATATTGCTTTCGTAAATTAATAATCGTTTTGACTTCATTTATTATATCGGCATATTTTCCGGAATCAATATCAGCCCACGGCATAGGTCTGCGGTTATATGGGGCACGTATACCCGGCATGGCAATTTCCGTGCCGTAATATATACATGGTGAGCCTGGCATGGTCATAAGAAAAATAAGCTTCTGTAATGAAACATCGGTATTTTCACAGCACTCTATTGCCCTGCCTGTATCGTGATTATCAAGAAAATTGAACAATACGGAATTTGTCTGCTCTGCATAAAGTGACATGGAATAATTTACCGCATACATAAGCTGTTCTGTAGTCATTGACTTATAATTCCAAAATTTAGTAATGTTATAGAAAAGAGGTAACAGTTTTGGAAACCCCATTCTACGAAACAAAAACACATGAGAAGCACTCTTTCCCATATACCTTAATAATTAGCAATACATTTACAAATTTAATTTGACAAGTAAATACGTACTGTAATAGGGAGAGCCTTTTCAAAGACTCTCCGAAATTTTTTATCTTTTTATATTGACAAAAAGGTATTTATAGATTATAATAAAACAAACGTTTTAAAACATACGTTTTAGAAAGAGGTTTATTATGCCGCCGGGGACAAAATTTACAAAGGAAGAAATAATCAATGCAGGACTTGAAATACTGAGAGAAAAGGATCTCTCTGCTGTGACTGCCCGTGAAATCGGAAAACGACTCGGCAGCTCGGCACGTCCCATATTTACGGTTTTCAAGAACATGAATGAGGTGATATGCGGAATAAAAAACAAGGCAGGAGAAATATATACAGAATATGTAAAAAGAGGACTTGAGCATGATATAGCATTCAAGGGTGTAGGTCAGGCATATATAGAATTTGCCACAAAAGAGCCTAAACTGTTTCAGATTCTTTTCATGAGAGAGCTTCCGGAAGATATTGGTCTGAATAAGGTACTGCCTGAAATTGACAGTAATTATGAGATGATTCTGAAATCCGTTACGGATAACTATCCCGTATCAAGGGATGATGCAATAATGCTATATCGTCACCTATGGATTTATTCACACGGTATAGCCACACTGTCGGCAACAGGTATGTGCAGGTTTACCGATGAAGAAATAAGCGATATGCTCACCGAGGTCTTTGTATCATTACTCAAAAATAAATTGGCAGGAGGAAATAAATGATTACTGTAAAAAATCTGACAAAATACTATGGCACGGGTGATAATAAATTCAAGGCACTTGACAGTGTTTCAGTTAATATAAATGACGGTGATTTTGTTGTAATTCTCGGTGCTTCCGGTTCGGGAAAATCCACCTTTCTGAATGTAATTTCAGGTCTTGAAAAGCCGGATGGCGGAAATATAGACTATGACGGTAAAAAGCTTGAAAACATGAACGAAAGAGAGCTTACGGAGTTCAGAAAAAATAATACAGCGTTTATATTTCAGCAGTATTATCTTCTCCCCCATCTTAATGTTGATAAAAACGTAAAAATGGGTGCTGATCTTGATAAAAATAAGGATTATAAAAAGTATATTGAAGCTGTCGGACTTGGCGACAAGATTAAAAAATTCCCGAGTGAGCTGAGCGGCGGCGAACAGCAGAGAGTTTCAATAGCGAGGGCACTTGCAAAAAATCCAAAGATACTTTTCCTTGACGAGCCTACAGGTGCTCTGGATGAAAAAACGGGCAGACAGATACTTGATTATATTATAAAGCTCCATAAAGAACAAGGCTTTACAATGATTATGGTAACACATAATCAGAATATAGCGGAAACAGCAAATAAGATAATAAAAATGAACAGCGGAAAAATTACCGAAATGAACGAAAACAAAAATATAAAATCCGCATATGAGATCGGTTGGTGATATTATGGTTGTAGGTTTAAAGGACGGATTCAAGATGTTCGGAATATCAATAATGACCTGCTGTGCGGTAACGGTATGCAATATGTTTGTGAATTATTATCTTGACCTTACAGCAGTAGAAAATCTTGTAACGGGTGAATATGCAAGGGCATTTTATGATGCTCAGCTTATGAACTCGAAGGTAGTATGCTCTGTCAGCGGAGGCTGTCTGCTCGCAACTACCGTAATCATGCTTTTCTTTTATATCGGGCATTATATAAACAGACACGGTATGGAAATAGGAATACTTAAAGCTTTGGGATATTCTAATATAAAAATTGCAAAAGGCTTTTCGGTTTTCGGTGCAAGCGTATTTTCAGGCTGTATTGCGGGATATCTTCTTTCATTCTCTCTTATGCCGAAATTTTATGAGCTTCAGAATGAAGAGGGGCTGCTCCCCGATATATCGCCAAACTTTCATCTGTCTTTATTTCTTTGGATGGTAATAGCACCTGCCGTTTTTTTTGGACTTATTGCGGTAGGTCACAGTCTTATAAAGCTTAAACAGCCGTGTGTTAATCTTTTAAAGGGTATAGCAAGAACTAAAGGCAAAAACAGGAATGTTAAGGACAAAAAGAACTTTATTTCGGATATGAGAAGCTCTGTACTCAGAAGCAGAAAGACGCTTGTTTTCTTTATAGCCTTTTCATCGTTCTGTTTTGGTGCAATGATACAGATGTCATCAAGAATGAGGGAACTTTCAAGCGATATGATGGGAATTATGATATTTATTATCGGCATTGCGCTTGCCTTTACTACTTTGTATATAGCACTTACGGCTGTAATAAAATCAAACCTTAAGAATATAACCATGATGAGGATATTCGGTTACAACGCAGGCGAATGTAAACGCTCGGTGCTTGACGGATACAGACCGGCGGCTTATACAGGCTTCCTTATCGGCTCTGTTTATCAGTATATCCTGCTGAAAATTATGGTAGAAATAGTATTTTCCGAAATTGAGGGAATACCTGCGGAGTTTAATTTTGATTTCACCGTATTTTTTATTGTACTTTTATCATTCATTGTAATTTACGAGGGCATTATGCTTATTTACGGCTCGGGGATGAGAAAAATCCCTCTTAAGCAGATTATGTCGGAATAAGGTACACAGTAACCTGCAAAAACTTATTTCAAAAAATTCGTTGCGGATATTTGTTGATTATCAACAATATCTGCAACGAAAATTTTATTATGATATATCTATGCATATTATGGTTTTTTGGGTCGAAAAGCTGTAAAATTAATACATAATTATTTTAAGGAGGCACACAATGGACTGGAAACAACTGCTTTGCGAAGAAAGAGAATGTGCATCTGCCAAAAAAGCCTTTGATGAGAGAAATGAGTTTCAAAGGGATTACCACAGAATAATAGGCAGTGCATCATTCAGACGATTACAGGATAAAACTCAGGTTTTTCCCTTGGATAACAGCGATTTTGTAAGAACAAGACTTACTCATTCGCTTGAGGTATCCTCATTTGCAAAATCTCTTGCACAATCGTCATTTATGTGGCTGAGAAGCAATAAATCTGACTGTAAAAATATACCGGATTCCGAACAAATTGTAAAAATATCAAGTATTCTCGAGTGTGCCGGACTTATACATGACATAGGTAATCCGCCATTTGGTCATTTCGGAGAATACTCCATAAGAAACTGGTTCGCAGAACATTTGGACACACTTCAATTTAAAGGGAAAAAAATCAAAAACATTCTAAATGAACAGATGATAAACGATCTGATAAATTTCGAGGGCAATGCTCAGGCTTTGAGGCTGCTCACAAGACTCCATTATCTTGTTGACGATAAGGGAATGCACCTGACCTATGCCCTGCTCAATACCATTATAAAATATCCCGTAAATTCTCTTTCAATCAACAAAAGAAGCGGAAATATAAAGGATAAGAAATTAGGATATTATTATGCTGAAACAGAACTTTTTAACGATATAACCACCAAAACAGGAGCCGGTGAAAACAGATATCCCCTCGTATATCTTCTTGAAGCGGCTGATGATATTGCCTATTCCACAGCAGATATTGAGGATGCAGTTAAAAAGGGATATATTTCATATGAGCAGCTCTTAGAGGAACTGGACAGAGATGAATATAAAAAAAGCATATCATCGGATACTGAACTTGAGGCATATCGAGAGGCAGTTGACAGACTTAAATATAATTATGAAAGAGCAAAACATCAGGAACTTGCCAATGCAAAAATGAATGCTGTTCAGAACTGGATTATTTATGTACAGGGGGTACTTCTTCGTTCAGCTCAGTTCGGTTTTACAAAAAACTATGATTTGATTATGAACGGAGCCTTTGACAAAGAAATACTCTCCTCAGATTACGGCAAAGGAAAAACACTGCTTAATGTTTTGAAAAATACTGCTGTAAAATATGTATTCATATCCAACCATATAACGAAAATGGAGCTTTCGGCGGCAACTATAATTAATTTCTTCCTTGACCGTTTTATTCCTGCGGCAATAAAATATGATACAGATGAAAAACTTAATGCCATTGAAGAAAGGTATATACGAATAATTTCGGATAATTACAAAAAAGCATATAAAAGTGCCGCCGAAAACAAAACCGTAAGTGAAAAGCTGTATCTCCGTCTGCTTCTGGTAACGGATTACATATGCGGAATGACAGACAGTTATGCTAAAAACCTGTATCAAGAATTAAACGGTATATGAAGCATAAAAAAACAGCTTTCAAAATGCGACAATGAAAGCTGCAAATCATATTATAACAAATCCCTTTCGACACCTCTTTCACCATATTCCGGCAAGGTAAAATCCAATGTATCATATATATTAATTTTTCCGACGACTCTGTATTCAAATATTTCACCCTATTATTTGAAAGTAATATATTGTCAGTCAGCATAGAGATTCCTAAATAATATTTATAACCGCTTTCTTTTCACTGCTGTACAGTTTATCAGCTTTTTCAAACAATAATTAAGGCACTCCACAGATTGGCATTGAACCGGACAATTCTGCCAACTAATCTATCCTTTCCGCATTTAAACATACCCTGCTTAAAGGTATGGTATCACAAAATTATATCATCGTAAATCTGTGAACCGTGTTTTTTGGGATTTTCCAAACCACAGTATAAAAGCACACAGTTCCCGGCAGGGATCCTGTGTGCTTGAATTTTCCGTTAAACCTTAAGGGATACAAAAACCATATTCAAATTATGAAACTGTAATCTTAAGTTTGTCACCGCTGTAAATAAGATCCGGATTCTTAATGTTATTTTCCTTAACTATTTTTTCAACAGTAGTGCCGTATTTTCGGGCAATATAGGTCAGGGTATCTCCGGGCTGAATTGTATAGCTGTAGGTCTTGCTCTTACTGCTTTGGCTTACCTTACGCAGATATTTTGCATTTACGGCGGCTGTTACCTGCCCGTTTATGCCGACTACAATCCTATCCCCAACAGCTTCAATTACAGTGTATCTTTCATTCGCATAAACAATAAATTTATTTCCGTCGTCATAATTTATCGGATTAAGGATTTGAATTTCCTCACCGATTTTAAAGCTTACTTTTGTACTGTCCGGCTTTTTGGCAGTCTCAGTTTTTTTATCCGTTTCAGGCTTTTTATTCTCTTTAGGCTTTTCATCCTCATTCACATACATAATATCAAGGTCGCAGCGTCCGCTTACTCCGTCAATGCTTCCGCTCCCGCCGACATTATACTGCCACAAAGAACATTCAAAGGCAGGCTTTGCACTTTCCCATTGGGCAAGCCATATTGTATACTTTCCGAGAAGCTCCTCCCTATATACATAATTATTAAGCCAGTTCGGATTAATATAAATTCCTGTTTTATAGCCCGCCTTTTTCATATAGTCACAAAAGGTCTTTGCTATGTCTGTACATACTCTTTTTCCCTGAGCCGCTATCGACGAATCCTCCAGATCAATAAATACAGGCAGCTCAAGCTTTTTTCCCTTTATACATTCAAGGCAATACTTAGCCTCCTTGACAGCATCATCCTTACTTTTTGCATATGAATAGTGATAAGCTCCACAAGGAATACCTTTGGCTTGAAAGCCCTTTATATTACGGTCAAACTGGTTATCCTTCTGACCGCTTTCCCATCCGAAGCTGCTGCGGACAATAGCAAATTCAACCTGGGATTTATTTATTTTGTCAAAATTTATATTTCCCTGAGCATAAGAAACATCTATTCCCTTTTTACTTTTCATAATAAAAATCCTCCTTATTTATTTAAAGAAAGGAATACTCCTTTCATTTACCGGGGCAAATCGTTTAAAATTTTACCCTTCAGGGTCAATTCCCCGAAAAATAAAAATAATTATAAATATACAATAAAATGTATACTCTTAATACCATATTATGAAAAAGTCAATATTAGGTATAACCCTTAACAATAAATTTATTTGATATTATCGTTATTTTGTTGTAAAATAGAATAAGTATGAAATTGATACAATAAAACAGGAGAAGATCGGTTCATGAATGAAACAGCCTATTCTGAGCTTGCAGCTCTGAGAAGAAAAATTATAGAAAATGAGTTTTCGGAACTCAATGATAAACAACAGGAAGCAGTATACAGGGTAACCTCACCGCTTTTGATACTTGCCGGTGCAGGAAGCGGAAAAACAACCGTACTTGTAAACAGAATTGCGAATATACTGCGTTGGGGAAGAGCATATGAAACAGATGAAATATATGGTGAATACAGTGAAGAAGAAATTGAAGAAATACGGCAAACTGCAGAATCAAAAACTCCTCTGAGGGATGAGCTCGCACAAAAGCTTTCGGTATCTGCCCCTGCTCCATGGAGAATACTTGCAATAACCTTTACTAACAAAGCAGCGACTGAACTCAAAGAAAGAATATGCAATAAAGTAGGTGAGAAAGGTCTTGATATATGGGCATCAACTTTCCATTCCGCCTGCGGAAGAATACTCAGAAGCTGCGGGCATTATCTCGGTTACACGCCTCATTTCACCGTATATGATACAGATGATCAGAAACGTCTTATAAAGGATTGCTTGAAGGCACTTGATATGGACGAAAAAATGCTTGCTCCAAAGGAGATACTTACAGAAATTTCCAATGCTAAGGATAATCTTATGTCACCCGATGAATATTCAGAATATTCTGTCGGGGATATCAGACTTTCGTCAATAGCAAAGGTATATAAAATTTATCAAAGCAGACTGATAAAAGCCGATGCCATGGACTTTGACGATATGATATTCAATACTGTCATACTTTTGAAGAATTTTCCGGAGATATTGGAAAAATACGGAAATCGGTTCAAATATATTATGGTTGACGAATATCAGGACACAAACCATATGCAGTATGAGCTTGTACGGCTGCTTTCAAGCGTACATAATAATCTCTGCGTTGTTGGAGATGATGACCAGAGCATATATAAATTCCGTGGAGCAAGTATAAGTAATATTCTTGATTTTGAAAAAACCTTTGAGAATGCATATAGCATAAAGCTTGAACAGAACTATCGCTCAACACAAAATATCCTTTCGGCAGCAAATTCCGTGATTAAAAATAATACCGCGCGAAAGGCTAAAACACTATGGACAAATAATCAGTCAGGAGAAAAAATTCTCCGTTATACTGCCCTTGACGAGCGTGACGAAAGTAATTTTATTGCTGACACTATTCTCAGCGGCATTTCCGAGGGTAAATCCTATAAGGACTATGCAATACTTTACAGGCTTAATTCCCAATCACAAAACCTCGAGCGTGCTTTGGTTCGCTCGGCAATACCGTACAGAATAATCGGCGGAAAACGCTTTTATGAAAGACGTGAAATACGTGACATGATCGCATATCTGAGTGTAATATCAAACCATAACGATGATATAAGACTAAGACGTATAATAAACGTCCCCAAAAGAGCAATAGGAAATAAAACTGTTTCCGGAATAGAAGAAATAGGAAATATGCTCGGTCAGAGTATGTTTGAAACAATGAAGCAGGGCAATCAGTTTGAAGCACTAATCAAATCCTATCCCAAACTTGCTGATTTTTGTTCAATTATAGAGGAAATGTCGGATTATCTTGAAAACGGCAGTTCTATCTCCGAAATGTACAGTAAGCTTATAGAAAGAATTGATTATATTCCCTTTATTCTTAAGGAAAGCGACCATGGTGAGGAAGCGGCGGAAAACATCCGTGAGCTTAAATCAAGCATCATACGTTATGAGCAGGAGAATCCCGACGACGCAACCTTACAGGGATTTTTGGAAGAAATTGCCCTCCTTACCGATATAGACAGCTACAATTCCGATGATGAGGAGAGCTATGTTATACTTATGACGCTTCATTCCGCAAAGGGTCTTGAATTTGATACCGTATTTATTCCCGGAATGGAGGAGAATATTTTCCCCGGTTACCTCTCGACACTGTCCATGGAGGATATGCAGGAAGAAAGACGACTTGCTTATGTCGGCATAACAAGAGCCAAAAGAAAGCTGTATCTTATAAATTCAAGGTCGAGAACCATTTTCGGAAAAACCTCAAGAAACAGTCCTTCACGCTTTCTCAGCGAACTTCCCTCAGATCTTGTTGAAGAAAAGGAATATAAAGTACCGGAGGATCTCGGATTCGGGCGCATACAATCGGGTATTAAACGTCAGAATGATATGATGCACAGCAGGGTTATATCCTCTGCACCGACAAGGAAAAATGATTCCCAAACATATTCGGTGGGAATGAGGGTAAGACACAAAACCTTCGGCGACGGAACTGTTTTAAACACCAAACGTATGGCTTCCGATACCCTTCTTGAAATTGCCTTTGATAATGTAGGAACAAAAAAGCTTATGGCTAATTATACAAATCTTGTCATATTATAATTTTAGGAGTGTTAAAATGCCTGCCGTAATATCACATTATCTTTTAGCTGAAAGAGTTTTTAATAAAATATCATGTGAATTCAGCGGACTTGACCGCAATACATTTCTATGGGGAGCAAACGGTCCGGATATATTTTTCCCGCATAGGATTATGCCATGGCAGCTGCAAAGAAGTCTTTCAAGGATTTCTCATATCATGCACGGCACAAGTGCGGAAATAATTCTGAATTATCTTTATGAATATTCGAATGTAAAAGAGAACACTGCGGCAATGAGCTATGCTTTTGGATTTGTTACACATTATGCCTATGATTCACTGGCTCACCCATATATTGTCAACTATGCAGAGAAACTGTCGGAGGGAAAAACTGCAGCAGATGTCATTTCTTTTGACTATTTTTCGCAAATAGCATCAAAAATAAAATTAAGCTCCATCTACCACAATAAATTAGAGGGTGAGCTCGACACAATACTGCTTATGCATGAAAAGAAAATACCGGCATATAAATTCAGGCTTGAAGATACATCACCCAAGGATAAACGGGCCTACCGCATAGCGGCAGAAGCACTCTCTTCATATCTGATAACCTCAGATACGGTTCCCGATATAAACGAGTATGAAATAATCCGCTCAATGATAGATTGGAGAACTGCACTGTATGTTCTTAATGACAGGCTCTCCCTAAAGAAAAAAACTGTCAAGGCTCTGGAAAAGCTTTTTCGGCTGCCGCCCGTTATATCGGTATTTTTCAGAAATATAAAAATAGATTTATCCGGGGATCCGGCAAATTTGGAACACCGTTCATGGACTTCACCTGTTGATGGCAGCATACACAACGAAAGCTTTCTTGATTTAACCGAAAGTGCGGAGGAAACCTCTCTTTATCTGATCAGGAAGCTTAAAAGCGGTGGAGCATTGACAAAGAATGACTGCAAAGCTCCATTTTCAGGGCAACACGACATATGTCTGCCATAGGTCAGTAAACCGTAAGAAATCATTAGGAAATTGTCACACAGGTGCAGATTTCCTCAAAAATACTTCTACTTTAACTAATATCCAAGCATATAAAAACGGGGCCTGCTTAAGTTTATTCAAACTTAATGCAGAGCCCCATTTTCTCATAGCATCGCACTATATCCTATATAGGTTATTTTATTTTTAATTTTCTCTTTTTATTGAAATATACAACCATTAGTATTCCGGCTGCCACAAGTGTAACTGTAAATGAACAGCATAATGCAATAACAACCTTCATAACCTCAGGCTTTTCGGTTATATTTAATTTGTCATAGCTGTATATAACATATATCGGGGTTTCAGTATATGAACCTTTTGCGTTTGATGTAGCACTGACAAACTTCATATTGTCAAACTGTTCTCTTTCTGTTTGGTATTCGCTTCCCTCTTTGCCGTTGAGTACCACAGAATTTAAAACCTTGCCCTGACTATCAAGATATATAACATTTACCTCTCCCTTATGTTTCACTGTACCTTTCTCTATCCATACCTCACGTTTCAAGGAATATTCCTTCGAGTCAAGATTCTCGCCCTTTGAATCACAGAACTTTGCTTTCAACCCGCTTACATTTCCCTTATCTTTAATGGTGATACTGTACCAACCACTTCCGAGGTTATTGTCAGGTGTCATTTTGCTTCCGGGTGCTTTATCCGTAATACTCTGTTCTCCATCTTCGGTTTCTGTATATACATATACACATACTCCGTCAATGCCCGAATCATCAAAGTAATGTATTACAAGATCCTCGGCACTGAGGGGTTCATAGTAATAGTCAACCGTAATATCCTCCTGATATGCCGTTCCAAAGGAATTTTCGGGGAATTTATCCACTTTCAAGGTCATGCCGTCTATCACCTTTATCGGTGCATTATAATGACTTCCTTCCCTTATATTCTGAGTATAGCTGAGAGCAGCCTCTGTACTTCCGGTTTGGAGAAGGTCATTTCCTTCCTTTAGATAATTAACAGTCAGCTTAACAATCTTTCCGTCAAATTTATTGTATTTATAGGTTACGGTCTTTGGCTGCTTTGTGAAGTTTCCCTTTTCCTCGCCGTCAACACCAATATAATCATATTCAACATCATAAAATTCGCTTCTTGTGACAGTATAACCGTCACCGTCCGCTCCCTTAAGCACCTGCTTTTTTATAACATCTCCGCTTTCGCTGTCCTTATATTCAACGGTAACAATACATTTATCAGACTTAATGGCAAGCTTATCAAAGCTTTCCTTGTCGGCAAGTATCAAAGCAGAGCCGGGGTCAACAGTTATCTTATTTCCCTCAATAACTCCTATCCCTTCAAGACCCGCCTGTCCTTTGTCCGCAACAATCTCCCATTTTTGTGGGAGTTTGGTATTTCCGCTTTGTTTGAGAGTAACCTCTGTCCTCTCATCGGTTGCATTGAACAATACCGCAACATATGCCCACTCATTGTCCTTAGTTACCGAATTTTCAAGGGTATATGCCACAACACCGTTATCTGTATCCGAGAATGCAATCTTTTTTGCGGAGGTTGTTGTAGGATCTCTGAACGGCTTGAAGTTCTTCCTGATTTCGATAAGTCCCTGATAATACGAATCAAGGTCAGCATACTTAATAAGATTATTCCAATCAAGCTGATTTATTTTATCGGAGGAAATATAGCTGTTTTCATCGCCAAGCTTTGTCCTTGCAAATTCCTCTCCTGCCTGCATGAATATTGTACCCTGGGAGGTCATCAATATAGCAGCGGCAAGTTTATTCATATCAACAATAGACTCATCACGTTGATCATAGCTCTCGTCATTTTTTGTAGACAAAATCAGTTTATCATAAAGTGTATAATTATCATGTGCTGAAACATATGTAACAGACTGAGAAGGCTGCTTCAAAAAAGCGGTCGCATCAACAGTATTTGCTGCAATACTGTTCCTGAGTGTCTGCACACCTGTACCGCTTTGCACAAATCCCGGCTCCTGTGCATTGAAAACATGACCCTTTACTGCATCACGGAATGTATCATTAAATACACCTATTCTGTCACTGAGAAGCTTTGCATTATCCTTGACAGCCGTTTTTTCCTTTGTGGCAAGAGCAGATGCTGTCCAAGGCTCGCCGTACATTATTATCCTATTTCCGTTCTTAACCTTCTTATCAAGTGCTTCACGGATAAGATTTAATGTTTCCACATCATGAACACCCATAAGATCAAAGCGGAAACCGTCTATATGATACTCATTCGTCCAGTAAAGAATCGAATCTATCATATATTTTCTGTACATAAGATGTTCACTCGCCGTTTCATTACCGCATCCCGAACCGTCCGAGAAAGATCCGTCCTCATTAAGTCGGTAGTAATATCCGGGAACGGTATTTTCAAAGCAGCTTCCCTTTGCAGTGTAGGTATGATTGTATACTACATCCATAATTACACCTATACCGGCATCATGCAGTGCTTTTACCATCTGCTTAAATTCTTTTATACGCACATTTCCATCATAGGGATTTGTCGAATACGAACCCTCGGGTACATTATAATTTTTAGGATCATATCCCCAGTTAAATTCCTCGGAATCATTACTTGTTTCATCCACCGTTGCATAGTCAAACACGGGCATAAGCTGAACGTGTGTAACACCCAATTTTTTCAGATAATCTACACAGGTAGAAACATCACCCTTATCGCCGACAGTGGTACCCTTTTCGGTAAAGGCAAGATATTTTCCCTTATATTTGAGGGAAACACCTGAGATTTCACTCTTTGAAAAATCACGGACATGAACCTCCCACACAATAGCGTCCGTGGGATCATCGCACAGTACATGATTATCCTTATCCCAACCATCAGGATCTGTAGAATCGAGGTCAACAATCATACTCCTGTTTCCGTTCACACCCACAGCCTTGGAATAGACATCAGCCGTTTCGGTTGTCACTCCGTTATTTGTAACAAGGTATGTGTAGTAAAGATTTTTCTTATCACCCTTAATGGTAACACTCCAGACACCTTTTTCACCCTTTTTCATAACGGTTGTGGAAATTTCCTGTGCCCCTTCTTCATCGGAGCTGCCCGTTGCATAAAGCTTTACCGCAACCCTCTCTGCGATGGGAGCCCATACCTTAAATGTTGTTCCGGATTTTTTATAAACCGCTCCCAAATCGTTCCCGTCATACGCCTGCTTATCAAGCTCATGGGCATATACAGTTTCATTTTTGTTTTCTTCCGTCTTAGCTGCACCTACAGACATTGCACATCCCCCTAATAATGTTGTGATTGCGAGCATCAAGCTGCAAACCTTTTTAAATCCCGGCAATCCTATCCCTCCGTATTAATATTGTCCCTGCGGATCAACTTTTATTTTTCTTTATTTTCATTTTCATAGGTATCTTAAATTTATTTTTATCGGACTTAATTTTGCGTCTTCTCGGCATAAACCTCTGTGGTTTAGCCAAATATTTCTCATGCGGTATTCTTTTTGACCTCAGACTTGTAAATATAAATCTTCTGACAAGCGTATATATTACACACATGGTAGGTCCACTTATAAGCAGTCCTATGATACCGAAAAAATTACTGAAAAGTATAATAGCGGAAACGAGCAAAATTGGTGGAAGTCCCATATTATTCCCCACAACTCTCGGGAATATGAAATTTCCCTCAATCTGTTGCAGACATATCATAAATACAACGAACCAGATCGCCTGCATAGGATCAACTGTGAGAATAAATAATGCTCCGATCGCTGCACCTATACCAACACCGAACATAGGTATCCATGAAAGTAAGGCAATCATAACACCTATAAGTGCTGCATACGGGAAACCAAAAATCGTCATACCCAAAGCGGTAAGACTTCCGAGGATAACACATTCCATCATTTGTCCCGTTATACTGTTATAGAATGAACGGTTTGTAAGTGAGGCTACCTCAACGATAAAGTCAGCGGCTCTGAGCGGAAAAACAGAATATACAAGCTTTTTTGCACTAACAGCTATCTTTTCTTTCTGAACAAGCGTATATATAGAGATAACTATTCCCAAAAAAACATTAATGGCAACACTTACAACCGAGGAAACCATTCCCATTGCATAGCTCACAACACCTGCTGCATCATTCTGTAAAAAGCTTGTTATGTATTTTGTTACATCGTCCCAATTTATTTTTATATTTGAGAGGGCATCTCCCACGAATTCATTTTCTTCTCCGAGTTTTGTTATCCAATCCCTAAACTGATTTATTGCTCCGGGTATAGATGCAGCAAGACTGTTCAAACTGCTTCCTATTTCGGGTATTATAATCACCAAAAATGCGCCGATTATAACAATAAACAAAACAATTGCTAAGACAAGTGCAACAGGCCGTCTTAATTTTTCAAAAATCGGTTTTACAGGTTTGCCGTCCTTTGGTCTGAAAAGCCTTTTTTCTATAGCTTTCATCGGAACATTAAGAAACAGCGTACACCATATGGCTATAATAAACGGAAGTGTAACCTGAAACAACCACCCCAGAAAAGAGATTACAACATTCATATTTTGCAGACCGAGGTACACCAAAATAAATACTACTCCGATAAGCAATATCTTTTCAATATTTTTTCTATCTAAATTCATGTTATCCTCCGGAACATTACAATCTATCTGATTTAATTATATACCATCACATAACAGTTTGCAAGTGCTTTTATACCAATCAATCTGCGAATCTGCAGGTTCCTCCCCCAAGCATCGTTTCCCCGTCGTAGCACACAACAGCCTGACCGCAGGTTACGGCTCTTTGCGGCAAATCAAATACTACCTTTATATCACCGTTTTCAAGAGGATACAGGGTGGCAGGCTGCTCTTTCTGATTATATCTTATTTTCGCATTTACTCTTATAGGTCTGTCGGGCATTTCTCCGGATATCCAATTCACATCACAGGCATACGCAGTATCAGTAAACAGATCCTCATCTGCTCCGAGGGTAACAGTGTTCTTCTCTGTATCCTTTGATACAACATAGGCAGGAACACCGAGTGCTATTCCGAGTCCCTTTCGCTGTCCCACGGTATATCTTATTATACCTCTGTGCCGCCCGAGAATGTTGCCGTTTTTATCAACAAAATCGCCGTCCGGAAATTTTTTTCCCGTATATTCCTCGATAAATGAAGCATAATCACCGTCAGGAACAAAGCATATATCCTGACTGTCGGGCTTTGAAGCATTGGCAAGTCCGTATTGTCTTGCTATTTCTCTCGTCTGTTCCTTTGTAAGTTCACCTATCGGAAACAGTGTTTTGGATAGCTGATACTGAGTAAGACCATATAATACATAGCTTTGATCCTTAGACGGATCCAAACCTTTGAGAAGCTTGAATTTTCCTGTAGCTTCATCAAAGTGTCTGCGTACATAATGTCCTGTTGCTATAAAATCATTTTCAAGAAGCTCCGCTCTTTTCAAGAGTGCATCGAATTTAATAAAACGGTTGCAGTCTATACACGGATTCGGTGTAAGACCGTTCATATATGAATTGTTGAATTTATCTATTACACATTCCTTAAAGCGATCCCCGAAATTATATACATAATGATTAAATCCAAGCTTATTTGCAACAAAACGTGCATCTTCCACATCCTCAAGTGAGCAGCAGCTTTTATTTCTGTCAAGCTTTATATCCTCATTGGTGAAAAGTCTTAAAGTCGCACCCGTGACCTCATAATCCTTCATTAAAATTGCAGCGGCAACAGAGCTGTCAACCCCGCCGCTCATGGCTACAAGTACCTTCTTCTTTTCGCCCATTTTATCCCTCTTCCCCGAAGATATCTTCCCCGTGTTTTTTAATAATCTCTCTTAACGGCAGCGTTGCCCCGCTGTGCTTACCGCCCTCTATTTCATAATATCTACTGTTTCCAAGCAATATTTTTGTAAAATCATGATCCGTTATTAATTCATCGTCCAGACCTACAATAGTTGAGACCTTGTTATTGTAAAGCTTTGTGAGAGTGCTGAACATATGTGAAAATTCAAGTATACCGTCCGGACTTGTATATCCAAGCTTAGGCAGAACGACAAATGGCAGCAGGCATGGATTTATAAGTAAAGTGTGACATCCGCTTACTGTACAGAGCAGGGCGGCAAAATACCCACCAACACTTGTGCCGACAGCAGCATTACACTCACTTTTTGTATATTCTTTGAACAGCCTATAAAGAATTTCTCTCGGTGATTTCGCATTATAATCGATCTGCGGTGCATAGACATCATAGCCGCAGTCTACAAGTGCATTATAGGCTGAATTATGTGCCGAGCCGTTATAACCATGTATAGAAAATATTTTCATTGTAATATACCTCCCGTTGTGGGGTTTATTCGCTAATAACATCCCAAGGAGTAAGCATACCGAGAATACGCCCTCCCGGAGTTCCGTTTTCGGTTATAAAAATAACCGCAAGACGTCTGCTCTGACGTACTTTTTTATCAAATTCATTTCTTACATCAAACAGTGTGGAGTCCTTATTGACAAAACGGAAGCTTTCCGTTTCATGTCTTTCAGGGGGAAGCAGCTCTGCAAAATCCGATATAGTCATATCATCATCCAAAGAAGTCATTCCGTTTTTAAAGGCATATGTAAAAACTGTGCTTATACTGAACACTCCTATAAAACTGCCATTTTCTATAACCGGAACATGAGAAAATCCGAGCCTTTGCATTTTTTTCATAACCGACTGTACTCTTTGTGCAGGTGATGTTTTGAGTATATCATCAAAAAGTGTCGCACGTGTTATTGCAAGAGGCGGCTTACGGATATAATCCGTGACATCACAAAGAAAATCTATCATAATCTGTGAGGGTTCAACTATACGCTCTCCTCCGAACTCGGAATGATGTGAAAGAAAATTTCGTATTTCACGGCAAAGGTCAAGCTTATCCCTGTACTCTCTGCTTTCTTTGTCATTTATAAACCGCATTATCGGGCTTCCGCTTTTTTCGTCAATATTATATTTTTTGCAAAGGGCCTCCTCAAGAGCCCTGTACCGGTCAAGAAATTCCTCTGCTCTACCCATATAAAACGCTTCCTCCCCGACTTATTGTCAGTCTGCACCATATCTCTCGGCTATATATTCATCATAGCTTCTTGTAATATCCTTAATTCCATCTTTTTCTATAACTATAATCCTGTTTGCCACAGTGGATATAAATTCGTGGTCGTGAGATGTAAACAAAACCACACCCTTGAAGCTTTGAAGACCCTTGTTGACTGCCGTAATGGATTCAAGGTCAAGGTGGTTTGTCGGCTGGTCAAGCACAAGACAGTTTGCCCCGAACATCATCATTCTTGAAAGCATACAGCGTACCCTTTCCCCTCCTGACAATACCTTGACAGGCTTGAAAACATCATCTCCTGAAAATAACATTCTTCCAAGGAAACCTCGCAGATATGTATCTGTATTATCGTTTCCTCTTACATACTGACGGAGCCAATCAATTATTGTTATATCTTTTCCCTCAAAAAAATCTGTATTATCCTTGGGGAAATATGACTGTGACGTGCTTATGCCCCACTTATATGTACCCTCATCAGGCTCTGTTTTTCCCATCAGTATATCAAACAATGCCGTTACTGCCAATTCATTATCGCAAAGAAATGCTACCTTATCCGTTCTTTCAATACGGAACGATACATTATTAAGTATCTTCTCTCCGTCCCCTGCGGTCTTTGAAAGTCCCTCAACAGTCAGAACCTCCTTTCCGACCTCTCTGTCCGCCGTAAAACCGACAAAGGGATATCGGCGTGAGGAAGCCGGCATTTCCTCAACAGTAAGCTTATCAAGGAGCTTTCTTCTTGAGGTCGCCTGCTTGGATTTTGATTTATTAGCCGAGAATCTCTGAACAAAGCTCTGAAGTTCCTTGATTTTCTCCTCTGTTTTTTTATTCTGCTGCTTTATCATAGCCTGGATAAGCTGACTTGATTCATACCAAAATTCATAGTTACCCACATACATTTTTATCTTGTTGTAGTCTATATCGACCATATGTGTACATACTGTATTTAGGAAATGTCTGTCATGTGAAACAACAATGACTGTTCCCTGATAATCAAGTATAAAGTCCTCAAGCCATGATATAGCCTTGATGTCGAGGTTGTTTGTCGGCTCGTCAAGAAGTATTATTTCAGGATTACCGAAAAGTGCCTGTGCAAGAAGCACCTTAACCTTTTCATTACCTGTAAGCGTACTCATAAGACTGTATAATATCTCCTCGGAAAGACCTAAACCCTGTATAAGCTTTGATGCATCACTTTCGGCTTCCCAGCCGTTAAGCTCAGCAAACTCAGCTTCAAGCTCTGAGGCACGTATTCCGTCCTCCTCAGAAAAATCCTCTTTCATATATATTGCATCTTTTTCTTTCATTATATCATACAGTTTTTTATTTCCGTAAATAACCGTATCGAGCACTGTATAATTATCGAAGGCAAAATGATCCTGTTTCAGAACGGACATACGTGTATTTTCGGGAATTATAACCTCCCCCTTGGTAGGTTCAAGCTCACCTGAAAGCACCTTGAGAAAGGTAGACTTTCCTGCACCGTTTGCACCTATAATACCGTAGCAGTTATCATCGGTCAGCTTAAGGTTCACATCCGAAAACAGCGGAGTACCGCTGAAATTCACACTCACATTGCTTACTGTTATCATCTTCTCCTACTCCTTTTGGATTTTAATACCGAAAATAATTCTTTTCCTTTTCATTCCAGTCTGACTGTGCAGATATATTGTTGTCAGGATATACCCCTACCTCAGATTTATCATCAAAGTCTGTATAGAAGGTATTTGCGTCATTAACATATGTTTCATTCACCCCAATTTCTTTTTTCGGAGGTTCTGTTTTACTTGGTATAAATCTGTATATTTGCGGCAAAATCATAAATAAACCTACAATCAATAAAAGACTCGCCAAGGCAAATATTATATTAAACCTATCCGCATCAAAATTAACAAGCTTATATGAAACCAATGCAGAATCCTTATCAATCAGCTGCATTGAGACAGCCTGTTCAAAGTCCTCCTCAATATAACTTTGTTCTTCCTCTTCAAGTGCAACACAAACACCGTTTAAGGACATTTTATTACAAAGTCCGTACTCTATATCACGCATAGCGGCAATTTGTTCCTCATCTGAGGTAATAAAGGCTATGACTGAATTATCATGCAGTTGTATAAAATAACACCTGCTATTACCCCTTTTTTGAGCCTCTGTAATATAATTATCCTTTGTTATATCACCATTTACCAGATTGTTGTCAACAAGGCTGTCAGGACTTATGCAGTTGAAATTCTGTGCATTTATCCACCCGTAAATCAAATGCGAAAAAACGCACACAAAAATAGATATTGCCAGTAAAAGACAATATGCTGCCACCCCATCAAAATCACGCCGAACACATCCCATACCGTCACACCACCGATAAATCAGGGTTATAATTATCCCAGTCGAACTCCCTAAGTCTGCCGTAATTCTTAAGTTGGGGATAATCCCATTGTCTCAGCACCTCATACACTGCTATTGCTGCGGAATTTGACAGATTAAGGCTCCTTATTTCTTCACTCATTGGTATACGTACCGTTGTGTTCGGATTTTCATGAAGTAAAATCTCGGGCAGACCTTTGGTTTCCTTTCCGAAAACAAGGTAGCAGTTTTCGGGATATTCTATATCCGTATATTTCCTTGGTGCCTTTGTGGAGAAATAATAATATTTTCCACCCCTTGTCCGCTCAAAAAAGTCACCAAGATTTTCATAATACGTCAGATCGAGATATTCCCAATAATCAAGACCTGCCCTTTTCAGGTGCCTGTCTGTCGGAGTAAAACCCATAGGCTTTACTATATGAAGTCTTGCACCCGTAGCAGCACAGGTTCGGGCGATATTGCCCGTATTCTGCGGTATTTCCGGCTCAACAAGCACAATATTAAGTTCTGCCATTTTACAATTTCCTTTCCGTTTATCAGTGGTTTTACCTCTGCTTTCACATTCCTGTCAATATCTTTTGGTATTGCCTTTATCCCTGATATTCTGATTGCTTTCTTCAGCAATAGGGGACATCCGGATCATATTTAGAGTGGCTCGGTTCGGTATAAGTTATATTTGGATCATACTTTGAGCCGACCGTTGTATCGAATTGTCTGTTTTACTCATCAGGACTCCTGTAAAATGTAACGGTATCATTATTTTCCGAAAACCGCAGTGCTTTCAGCGTTCTCTTATTCTTGATATAAAATTTATCATATCAGGCAAAAACATCAGAACGCAAAAAACAAACGAAACCAATGCAATAACAGTGACATACTCCCCCACCTATAGAGGTGGGGGCTTCTCGCTCAAGTATGGTAACCCATACAGTATCAACGAGCTAACCCCGTGTGTCCCACGGTTCTTGTTTTGACTTTATGCTAACGCTATTTTCATACCTTCATTTCGTATGTTTATAGCGGCATTTACATCTCTGTTATGATGTGTCTTACAGTAAGGGCAAGTCCATTCTCTGACAGATAAGTCTTTTGTTTCACTGTTCTGATACCCGCAAACATTACAAAGCTGTGAACTTGCAAAAAACTTATCTATTTTTACAAGTCGTTTTCCTGCTTCTTCGAGTTTGTATTTCAAAAATACCGTGAACATTCCCCAGCTGTTATCTGAAACGGATTTGCCGAAATTCAGAGATTGAGACATCGCTTTCATATTCAGATTTTCAATACAAACACAATCATAGACATTGGCTATCTGTCTTGATTGCTTGTGCAAAAAATCCTTTCTTTGATTAGCAATTTTTTCATGCAGCTTAGAAATTCTAATACGCTGTTTATTACGGTTACTTGAACCTTTCTGCATTTTGGAAAGTTTTCTTTGTTCTCTTTTCAATTTCTTTTCGGAAAGTCTGTAATATCTCGGAAACTGCGGACAGTTTCCATTACTGTCAACGTATAATTCATGCATAGAAAAATCTAATCCGAGAAAACTTTTAAGATTTTTCATTACAATATCTTCTTCATACTCAAAAAGAATACTTACAAAATATTTTCCGCTTGAGTTTTGACTTACAGTAACAGATTTCAGTTTGTAATCATCAGGTATGTTTCTATGCTGTTTCATTTTGACAAAACCTAATTTCGGAAGTCTTATCATACCATCCCGAACAATAATATTTCCATTTACACAATTAGTCGTATAACTTCTTTTACTGCCCTTTTTCGACTTGAATTTAGGGAAACCTACTTTTTTATCTCTGAAAAAGTTATTATACGCATCCTGCAAATTCATCTGTGCATTAGCAAGCGCAAGACTATCCACTTCTTTTAACCACTCAAATTCAGATTTGTATTGTGCAGGTGTATTATTTAACTTTTTCTGTGTTTGATGATAGTATTCTATCTTGTCACCCAGCATCTTATTATAGATAAATCTGACACATCCGAATGTCTTTGCAATCAATATTTTTTGTTCTTCATCAGGATATATCCTGAATTTATAGGCTTTATTCATGGCTTTTCACCTTGACTTTGAATATACTTCTTGATTACTTCTATTGGTGCTCCGCCTGTTGTCAGCAAGCAAAAACTCTGACTCCAAAAATACTCTTTCCATAATTTTTTTCTTATCTCAGGAAATTCTTTTTTCAATAATCTGCTGCTTGCACTTTTGTAAGCGTTTATGAATTTGCTTATTTCACTTTTCGGATGTGCTTTGAAAAGAATATGTACATGGTCAACATCGTGATTCCATTCTTGTAATGTGATATTATAGTTTGGAGATATATACTCAAATATTTCTTTGGCTCGTTCAGAAATGTTATCATCGAATACTTTTCTTCGGTATTTTATCACCAGCACAAGATGGTAATACAGCAAGAATACTGAATGTGCATTATTATCTAATTCTATTATTATTATCAACTCTTTTCTTTGTTCGACTGATTTGATAATAGCATAGATTATTATTTATGTCAAGCAAAAAGTCAGCCTTACGGCTGACGGGCAATTCATCCCACCGCCTTAGAGTCGGGGGACTTCTTGCCCATTTAGGTTAAATTTAACATAGGTATTAAAGAAACTTAAATCTTGATATGTATTGCCGTTTTTATCTGTCTTTGTATCAATAAATCTGAGATAGTCTTTTATATCGTCATAGACCATTTCACAGTAATAACCAGACAGCAATTCATTAAATGCCTGCTGAAGCATAGGACCTGCAATTTGATTAGGATTTGCTCCGAATTGTCCCCAAAAATCCTTACCTGTCATTTTTTCGACAACAACAAGCTGTCTTGCATCCATATATGCACCCCTGCTTGTCGGGTCAATATCGGTCGCATCGCAAATAAAGTAAAGTATATCTGTTAAAATGCTTTCTCTCTTGGATATATTGTCACTTTCTGTAAAGCTTTTTACAAGGTTTATAAGTTTTCCACTTTTGTCAGCAGCCATTGCATAATGAAGTGAATGAACCGTTCCAATAGAACGAACATTTGGAAGAGCAAGTATTTCTTCATTGATTTCAAAATCAATATTATCTATCGCATCAATTTGGTCAGAAGAAAACTTAAATTCACCGACAGTTGTTTCCGTTCCATCTTCAAAGATTACACTTGAAATATTAGAAAGTATAGAACCATTACTTTCGTCAGTGATATTTTTTTCTTGGTAGTTAAGATTTATTGCAGATACTCCTGCCTCGTTCAAGTTCATAAGTTCATCTTCAGTAGAAATACCGTCACCATTTTTATCTTGCCAAAGACGAAGTTGATTATATACTTCATCGTGTGCGTTTATAATGCCATCAAGGTTTGTATCATACTCTGCAAGAGCCTCAAAACCTGACTTTGCATATGTACCGTCCGACAGCGTTGTTCTGTCGCCGAACAACTCTCCGCTGTCATTTATTTTACCATCACCATTGCGGTCAAGGGCAAGAAAGGCATCATCACCCGTTATCCAACCAGTCTTTTCAGCAAGACCATTTCTGTTCATATCAAAATGAACACCGTTTTCAATATTTGTCAGTTCAAAACCTGTTTTTCCAAGGTCGATTACAAGAGGGTCATATACAGCTTTGCTTGCCGAATTTGAACTAGAGCTTGCCGAACTAGCAGCAGAATATATGATTCTTCCTGAGGCTATATTAAAG
>CANQLX010000010.1 GCA_947624835.1 uncultured Clostridia bacterium | reverse complement strand
GCAAAGATAATATTACCTTTTGGCGGCTTTTCACCCACATTTTCGCTTTTCAGAAGTGAAATTGAATTGAGGAATTTAACACGCCCGACAGAGCTAAGAAATAGTATTACAAACAGTATTCCAAATACTTCAACCGTATTAAGAATTGCATTCGGGAAAATTTGAAAATCATAGGATAAATCCCCTCCAAGCATATTCATCATGCACAGTTCAGCCGCTTTATAAAAAACTATACTGAGCAAAATACCTGCACCAAGCGATATGACCGCTGTTATAAGAGTTTCCCAGAATAAGATACGGGCAATATTTTTCTTTTCCATTCCAAGAATATTATAAAGACCGAATTCCTTTTTTCTTCTGCGGATAATAAAGGAGTAGGTATAAAACAGGAATATAAAGGCAAACACTGCAATGACCCATTTGCCGAAATTCATTATTATCTTTACAAATTCCCTGCCCCTCTCGACATACAGAAGCTCGTCCTCGCTGAGCGTACTTACAATATTATGCATCATTACAATGCCTATGCAGGTAAGAATATACGGAAAATATATTTTTCTGTTCTTTTTTATGCCCTGAAAGGCAAGACCGGGATAAAATGATTTTTTCATTTTCTATCACCGCCTGTCGCAAGCAATGTAAGGGTATCGGATATCTTCTGATAGAAATTCTGATTGCTGTCCTCACCTTTATACATTTGGTGAAATACCTCTCCGTCCCTTATAAACAGCACACGTCCTGCCGTGCTTGCCGCCTTTACGGAATGTGTCACCATAAGTATGGTTTGTCCTTGTTTGTTTACCTCACCGAACAGCCTTAACAGCTCGTCCGATGATCTTGAATCAAGTGCCCCTGTCGGCTCATCGGCAAGGATTATTTTCGGCTCGGTTATAAGCGCCCGTGCAACCGCCGCCCTCTGTTTCTGTCCTCCCGATACCTCATATGGATATTTTTTCAGCAGATCATCTATTTCAAGTCTTTCCGCAATCGGTATAAGTCTTTGGTGCATTTCCTTATAATCCGTCCCTGCAAGCACAAGCGGAAGATAAATATTATCTTCCAACGTAAATGTATCAAGAAGATTAAATTCCTGAAAAACAAAGCCGAGGTTATCCCTCCTGAATTTTGTAACAGCCGATTCCTTGAGCTTTGAAAAATCCTTACCGTCAAGAATAATTTTTCCTCCGGTCGGCTTATCGAGTGCAGCAAGGATATTAAGAAGTGTTGTTTTTCCCGATCCGGATTCGCCCATTATGGCAACATATTCCCCTTTTTTAACCTTAAAATTAACATTTTTCAGTGCCTCTACCCTGTTTCCGCCAAAGCGTGTTGTATATGTCTTTTTAAGGCCGTCAACCTCCAAAAGTTCTGATACAGTACCTCCTCTTTCAATATTGATTTTGTATGCAGACATTTTTTACTCTCCCCTTTCTTATACTGTCATTATATCAGGAAAGGGAAATGTACGCCATTTGATTGGCTTACATTTCCCGCTCCAATTCTTACATTTATGTCACATTTCTGTTCCTGCCCAAATCGAGCATTACTATTGTTCCTTTATTTATTTCCGACTGCACTTCTATTTTTATCCCAAGATTATCACAAATTCTTTTACAAAGATAAAGTCCTATACCGCTTGAATGTTCCTCTATTCTCCCGATATTCCCCGTATATCCCTTTTCAAAAATTCTCGGAAGATCTCCCTGTGCAATTCCAATGCCGCTGTCCTCAATACACAACAGCTTTGGAGCCTTCATATATATTCTTATTCCGCCCTTTCGGGTATATTTGAGTGCATTGGAAATAATCTGCTCTATAACAAACGAAAGCCACTTTTCGTCGGTTATTATCATTTCACACGTAGGGGTAAAATCTATACTGAGATGTCGTGCAATAAATTCAGACGCAAACTTTTTAATGCACTGTCTTAGCATACTGTCAATATCGTATTCTTTGAAAACATAATCACTGCTGTCGCTGTCAAGTCTGAGATATGTGAGTACCATTTCAACATACTGCTCTATTCTGAACAGATCCGCCGAAATCCGTCTTGACAGTTCACTGTCCTCATTTTGCAGTGTAAGCCGCATTGACGCAATCGGTGTTTTTATCTGATGCACCCAAAGAGTATAGTACTCAATTACATCATTATATTTTTTACCTGATACAGCTTCAAGCTCTGCAATTTCATTTTTGAGGACTGATATTATTTCCGCATATTGCTCCTCTTCCACACTGTGCGGCTGCGGAAAATCCTCAATCATGGCTTCTGTAAATTTTTTCAGCTCCTCAAGCTTCTTATACCTTTGTCTTATATAGATAAAATCATATATTACAATAACCGCAGTAATTAGAAGGCATAACACAAAAGGGTATATAACTGCATTAAGCGGAAGATGATACAGGGCAAAGACTGCAATAAATATAATGCAGAACAGCACATACAAAAGTATCAGCCTTTTATGATATTTCAGATATGAAATAAAAAGCTTCATACATCCTCCTGTTTTACAATATATCCCACACCGAATTTTGTCTGAATAAAGTCCTCAAGGCCCGCTGCGTCAAGCTTCTTCCTAAGTCGGTTTACATTTACTGTCAGGGTATTATCATCAATAAAGCTCTCACTTTCCCACAGCTTTTCCATAAGTCTTTCACGGCTTACAACCCTACCCTTGTTTTGCATAAGACACAAAAGTATTCTGTACTCATTTTTTGTAAGGGGTATTTTCTCCCCACCGCGACTTAAGGAATTATCCCCTGTATCAAGAATTGCACCTCTGTGTTCTATAATCGGAACACTGTCTGCAAAATCGTAGGTTCTTCTTAGAAGTGCCTGTATTTTTGCCATGAGCACACTATGGTCAAAGGGCTTTGCTATAAAATCATCCGCACCCATATTTACAGCCATGACTATATTCATATTATCTGAGGCAGACGATATAAATATTATCGGAACCGAGGATATTTTGCGTATTTCAGCACACCAATGATATCCGTTAAAAAATGGCAGTGATATATCCATAAGAACAATATGAGGCTGAAAATTTGCAAAGTCGCCGAGAACATCCCTGAAATTTTCCGATATATATACATCAAAATCCCACAGCTCCGCCTGCTCCTTAACAGCGCAGGCAATTCCGCTGTCATCCTCAACAATCATAAGTCTGTACACAATACCGCCTCCCAATCACATACTGTTAATAATCAAAAATCGGTCGTTATAAAAATTATAACCCGAAAGAAAATCAATTAATTTTCGGTCGGGTTACAAAAATTTCAGACAGTATTTATTGACAGTTTATTATTCAGAGCTCTCTGCTTGACTCGCTGTGTAGGATTTTACTATGTCAATAGTCCTCTGAACACTGTATTTTGATATGCAGGCATCATTCATCTCATACTTAAGATTTTTTTCCTCTCCGTCGAGATATTTTTCAAATTCATCATCCTTTATCTTATGACGGATTGTATCGGACGTTACTGTTGTGTTTTCATATGTTCCGTCAATAAGTGCCTTTGCCTCCTCGGAAATTGAGCCCTTGTATACAAGATAATGAGTATCATCAATGGTCTTTACCGTTGCCTTTTTGTCACCGAGCTCCTTGATTACCTTTTGCAGATCCTCCGACACATTGGCATCGCTCATAACAGTTGTTGCCTTGACGCTCGGGGCAGTTTCCACCTCAAAATCACTCTTGTATTCGGTATCAATATCATCTGTTGTTTTGCCCTCATTAAGCTCCTTAGCATATCCCGCAAATTTTGTCAGAACCTTATCCTTGGTTTCATCGTCAATATCAACCTCATTGCCGTCATCATCTGTTGTCTTTAATGAATAGGGGACATAATAGTAGCTTGTATAATTTTCCGTAAAATATTTGCTTATTTCATCATCGGAAATTTCCTTTGAACCGCCCTTGCCGTATATATGATTAAAAAGCTGTTCCTCACGCAGATTATATGTTCCGTAAATATCCGCAAAAGTATCCGCAGAAATGCCAAGCTGCTCATATATTCCCATATAACCTGATTCAAAAAACGATTGGTAATTACTCTTAATCGACTTGATTTCGTCCTTGTCTGCCTGAAGCTTATTTTCCTTGCAAAGCTTCTCAACTGTCAGATATTCTATTGCCTTTTCCTTTGCCTTATCATATATCCAGTCAACGGCGTCCTTCTTTTCAATCTTCTTCTTTGTAATATCATCCTTGGTTATATCAAATGAGGATTCTGAATTCTCGTTTAACTTATCTATGGCATCATTCAAGGCAGCATAGGTATAATATATCCATCCCCCGTTTGTAAAAGTCTTATCCTTTGTTTTAATACTCCATGATGTATCGGAGCATCCGGATGCCGAAATAATCATAGCCGCCGTACCGATAACAGCAACAGGCTTTAAAATGTTCTTTATTTTCATTTTGATTTCTTCCTTTCAACTAATCATAGGCATATATCGTTATTATACACCAATTTGCCCGTAAAGTCTATAAAAATTTTGACTTCTTTTATTTTTTCCGATATTTTATTGTATTTGCTGAAAGTTTTTATTCTTATCTTTGGTTAAAAGGGTTGATATTGTAATTTCAGACTTATATGTACGGCCCCGTTTATATAAATTTAATGATTATATATTCACTAATATAGTAAATGATAAATATTAAAAAGCAAAAGTCAGTTAAAAAATGGTGTATATAAACTAATAATTAGTCTATACTAATTATGAGGTGATATATCATGTCAAGATCAAAACCTATAACAACCAAAAATATAGACAGATACGTCCAAATCGGACTTAACATTTCCTACTACAGAAAGCTTCGAGGCATGACTCAGGAGGAGCTTGCCGAAAGGTCAGGAATAAGCCGATCATATTTAAGTTCGTTGGAAGCACCAAATATGGTAAAAACCCTTTCTCTTGAGCTTCTGTTCACTCTTGCCGACATACTGAACACAGAACCGTCAAACTTTTTGAAATTTAAAAAATAGGTCAGAAAAAATACATAACCAAATATCTTATAATATTTTACGCACCCAGCCGAAGCATAATCATTTGGTCATGTAACAACGGGTGCGTATATCTATGGTTATTGAGGTAACGTTTTCATCAAACCGACTCAGAACCGTCCCAAGGACAAGGGATATCTACCAATTATTACAGATACGGTTACCGTTATACAGTTTTTGTTCGGAATATAACCCTCAATGCCGCCCCTGCACTTTCACCGGGCTCCATTTTAATGCGGATATGCGGCTTTGCACCCATATCAAGGTTTGCCCGTCTTCCGAGCTTTCCCATGTATTCCATAATATCAGCTGCACCCTCACAGCGTATTTCCGGAAAATATATACATATATGACCGTCACGCTCATGTATGGACGATACTCCCTTTTCATGTGCCTTGCTTCTTATGAGTGCAATATTTATAAGACCCTCGACAGTTCTCGGCATATCCCCAAATCTGTCTATCATTTCATCTATAACATCCTCTGCGTCATCGTTTGTACGGATACCCGCTATTCTCCTGTACATTTCAAGTCGGTGACTCAGATTTTGAATATAGTCTTCAGGTATATGTGCATCCTCCTGTATATCAATAACACAATCATTTTCATCACTGTGTAGCTTTTCTCCCTTTGCTTCGCTCACAGCCTCTCCCAAAAGCTTCATATACATATCATAGCCCACATCTGTCATATGCCCGTGCTGACTTGCTCCAAGCATATCTCCTGCACCTCTGATTTCAAGATCACGCATTGCTATTTTAAATCCTGAACCAAATTCCGTAAATTCCCTTATCGCTTCAAGTCTTTTCTGTGATATCTCACTCAGTGCCTTGTTAGCCGGAAAAGTAAAATATGCATATGCTCTCCTGCTTGATCTTCCAACTCTTCCCCTTATCTGATGCAGCTGTGAAAGGCCCATACGGTCTGCATTTTCTATTATTAGAGTATTCGCACTCGGAATATCGACACCTGTTTCAATAATAGTGGTGCTTACAAGTACATTTATTTCCTGCTCAAGCATTTTCCGCCATACCTCAGAAAGCTCTGCTTCGCTCATTTTTCCGTGTCCAAAGCCAACCTTTGCCTCAGGTATGGCTTTTGCTACTTCTGCTGCCTTTTGCTCTATTCCCTCAACACGGTTATACAGATAAAATACCTGTCCGCCCCTTCTCAATTCACGCCGGATAGCCTCGTTTATAACCGCCCCATCGTATTCAAGCACATAGGACTGTACAGGCTGTCTGTCCTGCGGTGCCTCTTCAATCGCAGACATATCCCTGACCCCTGACATTGCCATATTAAGTGTTCTTGGTATAGGCGTAGCCGAAAGAGTTAATATATCCACTCCCCTATACAGTGCCTTGAAATTTTCCTTCTGTTCAACACCGAATCTTTGCTCCTCATCAATTATAACGAGTCCTATATCATAAAATTCAATATCCCTACGTATGAGGCTGTGTGTGCCGACAACCATATCTATATCCCCACGTCGCAGCTTCTTTATTATCTCCTCTCTTTGTGCCGCTGTTCTGAATCTTGAAAGCAATTCTATTTTTATGGGATAACCCTCAAATCTTCTGAGCACCGTCTGGTAATGCTGCCATGCAAGAATTGTTGTCGGAACGAGCATGGCACATTGCTTTCCGTCTGTTATACATTTGAATGCAGCCCTCAGTGCGACCTCTGTCTTTCCAAACCCTACATCACCGCAAAGCAGCCTGTCCATCGGGACAGGCTTTTCCATATCCTCCTTTATTTCTGCTATACAGCGTTTCTGATCCTCAGTTTCCTCATATTCAAACCTCTGCTCAAAATCCCTTTGCCATTCATTATCTTCCGAAAAGGCAAAACCCTTTGCCTTCATTCTTTCGGAATACATTTTTATCATCTTGTCAGCAATATCCTTGACAGCCTTTCTTACTCTTGACTTGGATTTCTGCCATTCATTTCCTCCGAGTCTGCTGAGTCTTACCGCAGAATCCTCTTTTGGACCTATATATTTTGATATCATATCAAGCTGTGTTACAGGAACATAAAGACTGTCGCCCTTGGCGTATTTTATTATAATATAATCCTTTACTACTCCGTGAATTTCCTTTTTTTGCACACCTTGGAAAAGACCTATGCCGTGGGTACTGTGTACAACATAATCTCCCGGAGAAAGTTCAGATAAACTGAATAATGCACCCTTTTTCTTCTTTTTTCTGTTATCCCTGTGTTGGGCGGCAGAAATTCTTGAATGTGTTATAAGTGTAAATTGAGCCGACGGATATTCAAAACTCGCACTCAGGCTGCCCTCTGTGACATATATTCCTTTTCCCCCAAGCTGTGCATCAGGCGATAAAAGGCGGACGCTTATATTTTTTGCAAGCAGATCATTATAGACATTTTCGGCATTCTTTTTTGTTCCCGCAAGAATAACGCACGTCTTATCACGGGCAGATGATATATCAAGTTCCTCACACAGTACACTTATTGAGCCGCTCCACAACGAAAGCTGTTTTGCCGTAAAATTGACAAGCTCCCTTAGTGCAAGCTCACAGCTTCCCCTTGCAAAATTATCGGTAAATACTGTATCTCTTTCCGAAAGATAGAGTAAATGGTCCTGCCACTCTTTCATGAATTTGTCAAGACCCCTGCAAAGAACTCCCTCTTCTTTATAGTCCGCCATATCTTCACTCCACTGCATAAGAACGGAGCGTACTCTATCCTTCAAGACAGGCTGTTCGGAAACAAAAACAATTTCATTATCTTCAAAATAATCATATAAAACTGAGGGCTTATCATATATAAGAGAATAATATTTGTCAGCAGATGTAAGTCTTGCACCACTTCTTATGATATCCGCCTCCTCTTTCATTATCTCCTTTGCTTTTGCTGAGTATTTATCACGGAGCGATGAGGCTTTTTTCTCTATTTTGTTTGCAAGCGCCTCCTTATCATCATATAATATTTCGCTTGACGGAGTAATGGAAAATTCCTCTATCCTCTTGGTCCTGCGTTGAGTTATCGTATCAAATTCTGATATGGTATCAATCTCATCACCCCAAAATTCCACACGGTAGGGCTGAACTGCCGATGGCATAAATACATCAAGTATTCCTCCCCTGACAGAAAACTGACCGCTGCCCTCAACCTGCTCCGCCCTTACATATCCGCAGGCAAGCAGTATCCGCACAAGCTTATCAAGAGAGAGTTCCTCCCCCTCCCGGACAACTGCGATATTTTTCTTAAGTATCTCCGGCGGAACGGTATATTGTAATGCCGCATCGGCACAGGTTACAACAACATCACATTCTCCCTTGATAAAAGAGCATAGTGCACCAATTCTTTGATGAATAAACTCACCCGATACACCGGTATATTCACGAAAGGTGAAATCCCTTGCAGGATAATATACAGCTTTAATGCCCATTTCATTTATATCCGTACAAATTCTTGATGCCTCGGTTTCATCAGCAGCAATAACAAGTGCACGTCTTCCTAATCTCCTGCACATTGAATAAATCAAATGTGCTTTATGTATTCCCGAAAGACCCGTAGCCATGACGGGTGTTGCACCCTTTTCAACTGCCCTTTCGAGTGTCCTGTATTCCTCTGTTCCCCACAATACATCATCTAAAAATTTCATATATTTCTCCTAAAACATTATTGATTTTTACACGCACTTTTACCGCAAAGGAGTATTTCCCCCTTGCGGTAAAATATGTTTATATATTATTGTATCATACATCAATTATCGATTTTTGAAATTACCAAAATTTCACCCATACCTTATGAGTTAAACATATTCATTGCCTTATCTGTCTGATTGTCAATTATAAGTTCAACAGCCTGACTTGCCCTGTCGGCAGACTCCATCATAATCTTCAATTCATCTTCTGTGAAGTGTGACAATACCCAATCGGCAAGATTCCATTTTTCCGGCTTATGTCCGACTCCCAGCTTTATTCTCGGGAACATATCACTGCCTGTGAGATAAATAATATTCTTTATCCCGTTATGCCCTCCGTCACTTCCCTTACGACGTATCCTCATTCTTCCTACATCAAGAGAAATATCGTCAAATACCACGATAACTCTTTCCGGCGGAAGCTTATAAAAGCTCATAGCCTCCTTGACGGCAAGACCGGAATTATTCATATAGGTTGACGGCTTCATAAGCAAAACCTTTTTATGGGCTATGGTACACGAGGTAACGAGTGATTTATACTTTATTCTGTCAATCCTCACTCCAAGCCTGTCAGCGAGGAAATCAACAGCAATAAAACCTGCATTATGTCGGGTGTTTTCATATTCTCTGCCACTGTTTCCCAAGCCTACAACCATATATTCCACACCTGAAGAAAGAGGTTCCTTTTTCTTAAAAAACATCAAACAATCCCCCGATTTAACTCATAAATATCAAATAATAAAATATGACAGATGCACAGGAATACATCGAAACAAACTCTATAAGACATATCTCCCCTACATTTGCTATATACTGCCGCTTCATTTTTGAATTAACAAAAAGATTTACTGCCTTTCCAAAGAAAAATCCCCCTATGACGATAAGAAGAACTGCATAGCGGATATTCTCCGTGCAGACGTGCGGAAACTGAATACAGAATTCATAATAGGAAACAAACATTACACCATATACAATTCCGATAAATATTTTATGGACAAAATTCATCGTTTTGTCATTTACAAAAACATATACCATTGCAACAAAACCTATAATCCCAACAATAACGGCTGACCAAAATAAAAGCTTATCCCAACCGGCAACTATAGGATATTTATTTACAGTAAAGAGTTCATCAAAGCATGATGTTTTAAATAATGCAATAAGGGGATTGTATTCATTGTATTTCCCGTCATACATTGTAAATTGATCCCCGACGTTTTCAAACTGCATAGGGTTAAGATCAAATAGACGCCTTACAACAGGAATATCTCCAATATACTGTTTACTTATTTCCGAAAGCTTCGGAATATACGTTATCGGAACACCATGAGTCACAAGATTCCTTATCCCCCACCACAATCCGAGGGGTGCACAAATTCCCATAAAAGCTGCAAACTGTGCTATATACTTTTTGATATTCTTGGGGTTTTTGAAAAATACATATATAAATATAAATGCGATAGCAGGTGTTACCATCCATACAGAGAGCTTCGTCATCATTCCCAAACCGACACAAAGAGCAATACATATTATTCTTTTAAAGCTCCTGTTTTCATACCAATACAGAGTATTAACCAAAGCACCGAGCATGAATGTTACAGAAAGTATATCATTATTTATACTTCCCGAAAGAATAAAAAATGTCGGACTGAACACAACGATAGCCATAGCCGCACAAAGACCCTTTCCGTCAAGACCGAGTTTGCGGAAAAGCTTATAGCTGAGTATCATGCAGCAGCAGGAATAAAACAATGTAAGGATCTGTATATTCTCCCATACATATTTTTGGCTTATTCCCATTATTGACTGTAGCTTTATCCATACTGCGGCAATTATATGATGCAGCGGGGGATGATAAAACTGATACACCTCACGAACATCAATATCCGGCAAGGAAGCATAATTTGCTATATATGCAATATATCCCAAATGACCGTCCATATCCTCAATACTTCCGGCATCATGTTGCTTTCTATATATGGTTATTGTCATAATATAGGCAAGCCTTATCAAAAAACCGAGAATAAACATAAGAAATATGAATTTCTTTGTTGTCATCAGTCTTGTGGCAAAAAGATAAACGGCCGCAGAAACCGTAATGACTATTCCCGTAAATAATATAACCATTTGCGGTTTGTCACTTATTACAAGCAAATGTCCGAACAGCAATGAAAGAAAAATACAAGATCCGAATAAGGCTGCTTTAACGGTAGTCTTTCTGTATTTATTAACTCTGTACAAAATACATAAACAGGCAAAAATCCCACTAAAACAAAATATCAGTACAGGAATTGCCGCATTAAATAAAGGTAATTTTCCCTCAACAGTAATTGAAATACAGAAAAAACACGCTACTGCTGCAATTATAAACGGATGACGGCACCAATCCTTTATTGTATAGTATATGTCGGGTTTACTGTTTAACTTTAATGTTTTGTTATTATCCATAATATTACTCCGTCTTTCATTCGTTATGGAAAAATCCCGGAAACAGATCTATTTTGTTTCATGGTATTCTTTTTCTGTGTTGACATTCCAAATGTCAGCCTTATCCTTTTTGCCGGACTTGATATTATTTGCGGCAATAATGGCTGTGAGCATAGAATGATCCATATTATTATAACGGTGCTGGCCATTTCTTCCGGTGCAATAAAGATTTTCAAAACCGTCAAGATATTCTATAAGCTTATTCATCTCCGAATAAGTGTCAAAATATGCCGGGTATGCCTTTTTCACTCTTTCCCTGTGACTGTCTATTATATCATCATGGGAAACAATTCCCATTTCCTCAAGCTCTTTCACAGCAAGCGAAATACATTCCTCATCACTCATATTCCAGAAACTGTCGCCTTCCGTACAGAAAAATTCCAAACCTATCCATACACTTTCCTCCGGTTTTTCAACCATATACGGCGACCAGTTGTTGAAAATCTGTATTCTTCCCACCTTTACTCCAGGCTCCTGCACATATATCCAGCAATCAGGCACGATATTACCGAGAGTTTTTATATTCGTCTTATTTTCAAGATTAAGCTTTTTAACAAGCAGTCCAACCGTAACAAAATCTCTGTACGGCAAACCCTTTGCAATATCAACTATTTTCTTGTCAGGCTTTTCTCCTGTAATTCCCTCAACAAGATCCTTAACGGGCATAGATGATATAAATATATCGCCCTCTATCGTCTTTTCCCCATCCGGGGTATCGCATATTACGGATTTTATAATTCCTTTTTCACATACAATATTCTTTACTGTGTATCCCTTCAACAGCTTTGCCCCTAATTTGACTGCCTTATCTGCTGCAAGCTCCCAAAGCTGACCGGGTCCGTACTTCGGATACCAAAATTGCTCAATAAGAGAAGTTTCCACATTCTTATTTTTCTTATTTCCTCCGAAAGCCTTTGAAAACATATCCTTTAGCACGGCACGGATTGACAGTCCCTTTACTCTCTGTGAGCCCCAATCTGCTGATATATCTCTCGGATGACGTCCCCACAGTTTCTCGGTATAGCCTTCAAAAAACATACTGTACAATTTTTTTCCGAATCTGTTTATGTAGAAATTTTCAAGGGAATCCTCAGGTTTTTTGAACATTGCCGACTTAAGGTAGCTGAATCCTGCTGCAACTGTCGTTGCAAAACCCATATTTTTTATTGTATCCGCAGACATCTTTACGGGATAATCAAAAAACTTTTTTTTATAATAAATTCTGGATACCCTCGTACGGACAAGCATAACCTCATCCTCCTTTTCAGGGTCCGGACCGCCGTCTGAAAGAGGCTTTTCCCTGCCGAGCACCTTGTCATCATATGACGGCGCACCTTGAATTGGCATAAGGTCACTCCACCATTTCATGATCTCATCATTTTTAGAGAAAAACCTGTGTCCTCCTATATCCATTCTGTTGCCATGATACTCTACCGTCTGGGATATTCCGCCTATTGCCTGGGTGCTTTCAAGTATAGTAACGTCAAAATCCCCTCCGTCCTTAAGAAGCTCATTTGCAGCTGTAAGTCCTGCCGGTCCGGCACCTATAATAATTACTTTTTTCAAGCTACATTCACCTTTCTATTAGTTAATTGAATTACATTAAGTCTGACAACCAAAGGTTGTCAGAAAAAATTTCAAATGATTCTTTGATATTCACTCTTTATTTTCCTTCTTATCCTTATTGAACAGAAGAAATTTTCTTGCAAAAAAATTCCAGAAGAAAGAAAGTGCAGTTGATGCTACCTTTGCAATCATCTGATAAAGACTTGTCTTATCCGCAAGGAGCCATTCAAAGGTATAGGTAACCCCAAGTGTTAAAAGTAATCCGACAACACCTATTGCGGCAAAGGAAAGAAACTCAACAAATTTATTTTTTATTTTAGAATTATTAAATACCCAGAAGGTACTTATAAAATAATTTACAATCAGACCTGCTACAAAGGATAAACCGTTACACAACACCGCAAGCTGCTGTCCGAATACGAGATAGAACAAAGCTGCCGAAAGTCCCCAGTCAACAGCTGTAGCAAAACCTCCGACAAATATATACCTGAAAAATTGTATAAACGTATTATCCGTTTCCCCTACAAATAAATTTTTTATTTTCATTTTGTTTCCTCATTTTACTGCCTTCAAACATTTTTGAGCACAATACCACAGGTAATATTTTAATGCATATCATGATAATTGTCAACCAAATATGGGCAAAAAACAATCTCCGACACACATTATCTGCAATGTCGGAGATTATTTCTTATATTCGGTTTATAAATCAAATCGGTTTGAAGTACAGTATCAACCAAAAACCTTTTTGAATGCCTGATCCAAATCCTCAATAATATCGTCTATATGCTCTGTACCGATTGAAAGACGTATTGTATTCTGCTTTATACCCTGATCCTCAAGCTCCTCATCTGTGAGTTGAGAATGTGTTGTTGTTGCCGGATGTATAACGAGGGATTTCACATCAGCTACATTCGCAAGCAACGAGAATATTTCAAGACTATCAATAAATTTATGTGCCTCAGTCTGTCCGCCCTTAATTTCAAATGTAAATATGCTTGCACCGCCGTTTGGGAAATATCTTTCGTAAAGTTCATGATCGGGGTGATCGGGCAGGGAAGGATGATTAACTTTTTCAACATACGGACTGTTTGAAAGATACTCAATAACCTTCTTTGTATTCTCCGCATGACGTTCAAGTCTGAGCGAAAGTGTTTCCGTTCCCTGAAGGAGAAGGAAAGCAGCAAAGGGAGATATTGCAGCACCCTCATCCCTGAGGAGAATAGCACGGATGTACGTTACAAAAGCTGCAGGACCGACTGCATCGGCAAAAGAAATTCCGTGATAGCTCGGATTAGGCTCGGCAATAGGAGCATATTTTCCGCTTGCTTTCCAGTCAAATTTGCCGCTGTCAACAATAACGCCGCCGAGGGTCGTACCATGACCGCCAATAAACTTTGTAGCCGAGTGTACCACAATGTCCGCACCATGCTCAATGGGACGGATAAGATACGGTGTACCGAAGGTATTGTCAACAACAACCGGAAGTCCGTGTTTATGTGCAATTTCGGAGATAGCATCAATATCCGGAATATCACTGTTAGGATTTCCTAAAGTTTCTATATAAATAGCCTTTGTATTATCCTGAATAGCACCTTCAAGCTCTTTAAGATTATGTGCATCAACAAATGTAGTCTTTATGCCGAACTGTGAAAGAGTATGTGCGAGAAGGTTATAGCTTCCTCCGTATATAGTCTTCTGTGCAACAATGTGATCTCCTGCCTGTGCAAGTGCCTGTATTGTATAGGTAATAGCGGCAGCACCTGATGCAACCGCAAGACCGGCAACACCACCCTCAAGTGCGGCAATCCTCTTTTCAAATACATCCTGTGTGGAATTTGTAAGTCTTCCGTAGATATTTCCGGCATCCCTAAGTCCGAATCGGTCAGCAGCGTGCTGAGAATTACGGAAAACATAAGATGTTGTAGCATAAATCGGAACTGCCCTTGAATCGGTTGCGGGGTCAGGCTGTTCCTGCCCTACATGAAGTTGGAGTGTTTCAAACCTATAATTATCTTTACTCATAATAAAATACCTCTCTTTAATAAAAAATTACATTTACATTAAGATTTTATATCAGACACGACAGCACATTCGTCCGTTCCTAAAGTTGTGTCTTATTTCTTTCAACAGAATTTTCATAAAACAATGCCCCCTAAATGTCTTATAACACCTATATGTTTTATATGCATTAATTATAACACCTATAAACCTATATGTCAATAGGTTTTTTTTAATTTTTAAGTGCCATGCCGACACTGTTAATTCACAACTACTTTACTCAGGTCATTTGTTTTATGACCCGACCATAAATTCATTAGATAGACAAGCTATAAGTTTTTCATTTTATTTAATTATTCTCTAATGTCAGATTATTGATAAGTTTTACTTGTCATTTTTATCCACATAAATTTCTTTCTACGGAAAGCCTCTTAAGAGGCTTTCACGACAATTTCCTCCCCACACCGACAGACAAATTACCGCCACATGGGTGTATTTTCCGCTAAAAGAATCAGAGCAACCATTACAGCATCGGCACGCCGCTAAAATTTGCGGTATTTTTTGACAGGTCTTTGATTTTTTTTGTTTCGTTTGTAAATTACTATAATTATGAAATATATCAGTACTAAAATGGCAACAATAATAATAACGATAATAAACCATTGTGAAGTAGCAATCGTCTTTATTCCGTTAATTGCAGTAAGAAGCTCACTGCGGTCAACAGACTCTCCCGCAAGAAGATCAATGGTTGCAAGCTTCTGGTTTGCATAACTCAATGTCACTGTACCGATTTTTGTACCCTCCTTGACGGGTGCATCTATATGATCCGGAATATCAAATATTCTGTCTATGCTCTCAATGGAAACATCATCAGGTATAATAGTCGAATATCCCTTTGCAGGCGTCAGACGGATTTTGTCTTTATTCCATGCATAGTTTATATTTATTTCCTTTACAAGCTCATTTTTGTCAAGTATTGTTTTGATAGAAAGATTGTCAAATGCCCAATTATAAAGATTAACAGAATCAATCATTGCACCGTTATCATAATATTCTCCGTTTTCATCTTCATACGGTGCACCATATGCAATACAAAGATAAGTATATCCGTTTTTTGAGGCTGTGGAAACAAGACAATAACCGGAATCATTTCCGGTTGATCCTGTCTTTATTCCGGATGCATACGGATAATAATAATCTCCGCCTCTGTATTCGTCAATCATATAATTAGTTGTGACAAGATATCTGTCATCACCAAGACAATCTGAGGTTACAGTATTCGATATTTCCGCAAACCTCGGCAACGTCAGGGCATATTTCGTTATCTTTGCCATGTCAGCAACAGTAGTATAATGGTTAGGATCATTAAGACCATGAGGATTTTCAAAATGTGTTCCGGTACAGCCAAGCTCCTTTGCCTTTTCATTCATCATGTCCACAAACTTTGATATATTACCTCCGCCCACGTAATCTGCAAGAACTAATGCAGCATCATTTCCCGAAGGTATCATAAGACAATTCAAAAGCTGATAAACGGTGAGCTTTTCATTTTCTTTAAGACCTGCAACCGAACTTCCTGTTCCGTCAAGCATGTCCAGTATCTCGCCTTTTATTGTAACATACGTATTATCAAAATCACTTACCTTTTCGGCTGTTATTATGTATGTCATTATCTTTGTTGTGGATGCAGGAAACCTCCTTGCCTCCGGTTCCTTTGAAAAAACTACATTTTCCGTATCAAGATTTTCAAGATAAATTGATTTACAGTTAAGCTTTATATCTGCATTGAATTCAGCTGCATCTACACTTTGCGGAGGTATGATCATCAATGCTGACAAAAAAACAACAACAGCCATCAAAAATGTCATAGTTTTTTTCATAGAAAAATGTCAACTCCTGTGATATAATTAATATTGGTGGAAAAAACAAGTTTTCCGAACTTCAGTATAATAACCGCAGACTTAAAATATATCTACATATATTTTACATTATTTCCGCATAAAACACAAATACAATTCTGCTAAAATTTGGACGGAATATTAACGTAAATATAGTAATAACAACTGCGTTTATCTACAACGATACTGTCAAAATAATAATATTTTACAGCCACCGACTGACTGGGTGCTGTAATCCGGTTTTTCAGATTAAAATTGTAATAAGGGGAAAAAACTATGATTTATGTTACCGGCGATACACACGGGGAATATAAACGGTTTGAAAATAAAAAACTTAAAAAGCTCACAGAAGATGATTGTCTTATAATCTGCGGAGATTTTGGTTTCATATGGAATAATTCAAAAAGTGAAAGGGATAATTTAAAAAAAATATGTGAAAAGAAATATAAAACTCTCTTTGTGGAAGGTACCCATGAAAATTTTTCACTTCTGTCTTTTTATCCCGTAGTTGAAATTTTCGGCGGACGTGCAAGAAAAATAGGCGGAAATTTGTATCAGCTTCTTCGCGGTGAAATTTATACCATAGACGGAAAAAGCTTTTTTACATTTGGCGGCGGCGACAGTACAGACAAGGAGCTGCGGCGTGAAAACGGGACTTGGTGGAAGGAGGAGCTTCCGTCAATGATAGAGATGCAGTATGCCGTCGAGAATCTTGACAAAGCAGACAGAAAGGTGGACTATGTTATTACGCATGAACCGTCACTCACAGATATGGCTCATGTGAACCGCACCTGCCGTGTAAATCCACTTTCAACCTTTTTTGATGAGCTTGAGCATAACATAAGTTATAAGAAATGGTATTTCGGCAGTCTTCATATAAACAAAAAATTAAGTAAAAATGCTCATTGCCTCTTTACAGACATAGTAAAGATAGTATAATGCCGGACTCTTGTATAAACAAGAAAAATATGTTATTATCTAATACGGATAAATAAACTGAATGAAAGGAATGTAATTATGAAATTAGGAATAGTAGGTCTGCCAAATGTCGGCAAAAGTACACTTTTCAATGCTATAACAAATGCGGGGGCTCAGTCTGCAAACTATCCATTCTGCACAATAGAACCGAATGTAGGAGTGGTTGCCGTTCCGGACAAAAGGCTTGATGAGCTTGCCAAAATGTACGAACCTGATAAATATACACCTGCTACTATCGAATTTGTTGATATTGCAGGTCTTGTAAAGGGTGCGTCAAAGGGCGAAGGACTCGGAAATAAATTCCTTTCAAATATTCGTGAGGTTGATGCTATCGTTCATGTTGTACGTTGCTTTGAAAATGATGATATAATTCACGTTGACGGTAATATCGATCCAAAAAGGGATATTGATACGATTAATGTTGAGCTTATCCTTTCAGATATTGAAATTCTTGACAGAAGAATCGACAAAACCCAAAAGCTTATAAAGGGCGATAAGAAATATCAGGCTGATCTCGACTTTTTCAAAAGAGTGAAGGAAGCTCTTGACGGGGGCAGACCTGCACGTTCTGTTGAATGTACACCTGAGGAATCCGAACTCCTCTCAACTGTTTCACTGCTTACAAACAAACCGATAATATATGCAGCAAATCTCAGTGACAGCGATTTCAAAAACGGCTCGGCAGACGGAAATCCTTTTTATGATACCGTAAAAGAAATAGCTGAATCAGAAAATGCAGCAGTACTTCCGATATGTGCTGAAATAGAGGCTGAAATATCAGGTATGGAAAAGGATGAAAAGCAACTTTTCCTTTCCGAAATGGGTCTTGAGCAGTCCGGTCTTGACAGGCTCATAAATGCCTGCTATGACCTGCTTGGACTTATATCTTATCTCACAGCAGGTAAGCAAGAGGTAAGGGCATGGACAATAACCAAAGGAACAAAGGCACCTCAAGCAGCAGGAAAAATACATACGGATTTTGAAAGAGGTTTTATCCGTGCCGAGGTTGTTTCCTATGATGAACTTATGGAATGCGGTTCAATGTCAGCTGCAAAGGAAAAGGGACTTGTACGTTCCGAGGGTAAGGACTATATAATGAGGGACGGAGATATTGTTCTTTTCAGATTTAATGTATAATTACAGAGTGACGTCCCTGCTTTTTGGGCGGCATTGAACATCTCTTTTCAGAATGTAAAATCCTTTGCTGAGATCATCTTGCAAACTTTGATACATGGGACAGGAAAAATTAAAAAGTGTACCTTTGCCAAATCAGTAAATTAGTGCTTAAGGAAGAAACATCTTTCCCGATTTACATACACAGGGAACAATATTTAAAATTCTCTCAAGTAATCGAAAGTGTACGTCATATGAACAGATTGAAAGTGCGTTGACGGATGATGTGTACTACTCCGTTGCAAATAGTGAACTCATACAAATTATGAGCAGAACAGCAACAAAATGGAACGGAATTAAGGTGATACTTAATTCTCTTAATATACTGCGAACCGATACCATTTATTTCGGTAATTGTAATTATGATGTTGAGCCAATACAAAAGTGTAGTACTGACATTGATGTATCAAATGCAGTTAAAGCTGTGCTTGATGCGTATGCAATATTTATTATATCAAAATCGGAGGAACATAGAATAGTCTTGCTGTGTGGACTCTATGGCTTGTTGAGAGCAGAAACTTTAATGAAATATATATACTCTGTAGAATCGGATTTCTGCAGAGCATTTTATTTTACCATGTAAAATCATAAACCATACAGTTCATTTATGAAATCTTCCGCAATATCAATAAGGTGAACAGGACAGGCATTTTCACTGCACATAAGCCTGCATAATCTGTCTACGGAATCAAGATCATCGGAAATATCTTCAATACTGTTAAATTCACTGCCGTCAGCATTATAAACACTGATCCCATAAACTGTGGCATTTCCATATTCTTCAATAAATATAATGCTTTTGGTTACCTCATAATTATAATCATTATTTTTGTATGTAAATAAGCCGGTTGATGACATTAATTTCTCTCCTCAGACTGTATAATTTCTGTTGCTTGAACATTATACAATAAACCCGACAATTCTTTCAATATAACAAAAGTTGATATTTACAGATGATAAAGTTTCCTTATTGTTTCTATCTTACTCTTTACGCCAAGCTTTTTGTAACAGTAAAACAATTCTCTTTTTGCAGTACCCTCAGTTATATTCAGTGCCTGACTGATACGTCTGTTATCTAACCCTTCGGCTGCAAGCCTCAAAACATTACTCTCTCTCGGTGTAAGTTCATTAAATATGCTTGCATCAATCATATCACTGTTTTCGGTCGGTACAATAAACACATACAGTCTGATTGCAGTACCTCCCTCTATTATCGGTATGGCTCCCATGATGTAATCTATTTTTTCATCATTGTCGGTATAAAATGAAATTCTTCCGAAGCTTGACAGTCTTTCATGAATTGCACTGCGGAAGGGGTGTGCATTTATTAACGCTCTCTTATTTATTTTTCCGTCCTTTATAAGTTTTGCAAGATACGGATTTATGTCAGTAAAATACATATTATTATGCATTTCACAGTTTATTATACCGCTGCCGATAATATTTTTTTGGAAAAACTCGTCGGTTTCTGTTTCAAATTTTCTGTTATTCCCATTTAAATCTGAAAAAATCATCTCAACAACCGCTGCACAACAATCATTTCTATAGACAGGTCTTGCAAGCATTTTAACAATTTTTTCTTTTTTTGAGGGAAAAGTAAATACATTACAGCTTTTAACCTCTCTCCTTTCATCTATACATAGTTTTATCGGTTCTAAAATATTATCGCTTATTTCCTTGTCAATATATTTTCCTACAACGTTATATGAAATAATCGAGGTAATATTATCACTGCAAAATTCAACAAAATACCCATTTTTCTTTTTACTTACTATAAATAATCCTGAATCCCTGTTCTCAGACTTTTCATCTGTTACTATATTTGTTATACAATGACTGTCCGTATCAATAAGATGTCCTTCAAATTTTATTAAAGGACAATTTATATGCACATCAACCTCCCATAACAGATTTTTGCAGTTTGAAAATTGTTCAACATATTTCAAATTAAAATTATGTCCCCTATAACTATCAAAATAATATTTTATTCTCTTATATTCCCTATCTTCAAAAATGTCCCTTATATCTGCTCCAATATCCTTTTCTGTACAGCACAACAGCTTGAGATATGTTTCATCAGCCTGCTGCAATACAATTTTTCCGTCATAATCGTTATAAAACATAGCCCGGAATTTTTCAGGCTTAAAAAACAAAACTTTGTTTTTTGGTTTTCTTTCTCTTTTCATAATGTCCACTCCCAAACATAAATTTCTTTATTTTTGAAAGCAGTACTATTATGTTGATCCATAAATATATTATAATAAACGGTATGTTACTTTTATGTTATTCATCTGATTTTGGTTTTCTTAATTCTCCTATCCTTCTTGCAAGATAGACAACAGGCGTATCACAAATACTTGTTACAATAAATATGATATAACTTGACAGCATAATGCTTATAAGTGTCCCAAAGTCGTAGGTTCCGAAAAACGCAAGTAGTGTAAATAATGCGGTATTAAGTATCTGAGAAATTAGAGTGGAACCATTATTCCTTAGCCATAAAAACTTTTTTTTGTTTCCGCTGAGCCTTTCTGTCAGCTTCCACCATGCATGATAAAGCTGAACATCCATAAACTGAGATACCGCATATACAACAAGTGATGATATCATCATTCTTGGAGTATTTGAAAAAACCTCTTTTATGGAAGGCATAATGAAATCAGACTCCGCAGGAACATACAACATCCAGCTTTGTGTTATGATCATGAAAAATAAAGATGAAAATATTCCTAATATTACCGCCCTGTTTGCATCCTTTTTGCTTTCGTTTTCGCTGAGTATATCCGTTATAAGGAAAGTAACTGCAAAAAGAACATTTCCGAGTGTCTGTTCCATACCGAAAGCCTGTATCATTATAAGACATTCAATATTTGCCGTGATTGTAGCTATAATTGTTATGGCATAAAGACCGTATTTTCCGAAAAATTTATAAGCAGGGAGAACCGATCCGAATATCACAGCGAGTGATAATATAAGAAGTATTTCATTTGTATATGCTCCGAATATAAAATTCATTTTAAAAAGACCTCCTGTACCTTTGCACCTATTCCGAATTCAAGATTATCCATAAGTATATCCACCCTGTCATTATTTTCATAGGCAGGTGCTATTTTTTCGGAAAATGTTTTTATTACATTCCTGTTTGGCAGAACAGGAGTGGAATTTTTATTCATTATATTGATACATACTCTTTCAAAATTTTCAAGTCCTGTTTCAATATCCTTTCTCATGCTTTCTTCTGTCTGACCTTTTATCCCGAACAACAGGCATATTTCATCGGCAAATTCAGATATTTCCTTAACTCCGACAAATCCAAAGCCCTTATGCAGATATCTTTCCCTGTATTCCTCATCAAAGGTTTCAACACCTGTTTTTATCTTCAGGGTTATCCCCTTTTCCATATAATATTTTTTTACTTCCATTGATTTTTTCTTATAGATATAATGACTTTCAAAATAGAGTGTTTCTATTCCTTTTTTCAAGCAAATTTTTTCTATAAGATCAAGTGTTTTTTTGTCAAGCTCTGTAAAACTGCCTGAATTTATGACCTCAAGCTTTTTATAAAAACCCTTAACATTTTTGAGTACTTCACTGTTTAAAAGGAAATTTTCCTCTTCATCCTTGCAAAAATCCAGATGATAATCGCAATATGTACATTTCTTCCATTTGCATCCGCTTCCTCTTAGAAGTACAATTTCCCTCGGATTTTTCTTTTCAATAACACTGTATCTGTTCATAATAAATTACTCCTGATTTTTTATAAATTTATAAATACCGACCTAATTCACATAAAAAGGGGACACACTACGGTGTCCCCTTTATTTTCGGCAGGATAATAAACTTTTCCCACTGTTTCCCGTAGTTTTGTTTAAGGTCAGGATGGTTCCGAACTGACCGGATATTCTGTTTTCCAATTATATTATTCCTCCGGAGCTTCACCTTCTTCTGTGTTTTCCGGACTAATCATTTCCCCGGAAATACCCGGCTTCTCTTCCTCTTCGGTTATTTCCCCATCATCATTATCCTCGTGCGGTGCTCTTGCAATAGTTGCTACCTTGCTTCCGTCACCTGTTTTCATAACAATAACACCCTTGGACGGTCTTGCACATATTCTGACGGATGATGCCTCAATTCTTATAATAATGCCACTGTCGGAAATTATTATAATATCATCGTCAATATCAACCGCCTTTATTGCCGCAACCTTACCAAATTTCTCGGTATGATAATTGGTAAGTCCAAATCCACCTCTTGACTGAATACGGTAATCATCCTTATTTGAAAGCCTTCCGTATCCGGTTTCAGATACCGTAAGGATGAGTGCACCCTCTCTGAGCATAGACATACCTATAACACTGTCGTCACCCCTGAGAGTTATTGCCTTAACTCCTCTTGCTGTTCTTCCCATTGCTCTTACATCTGTTTCCTTAAAGCGTATAGCCATACCGTTTCTTGTTGCAACAAGCAGCTCACATTGTCCGTCCGTAAGACGTACCCACACAAGCTCGTCATCCTCGTCAAGGTCAATAGCGATAAGTCCTCCCTTACGGTTGCTGTAAAATTCCTTTGTAGCAGTTCTTTTTATTATACCCTTTTTCGTTATCATAACAAGGTATTTATCCTCGTCACCGTTTTCGGGTATTCTTATCATTGAGGTGACCTTTTCATCACTGCTGAGCGGGAGTAGATTATTTATGTTCATTCCTTTTGATGTTCTTGAGCCCTCCGGTATTTCATAGCATTTCAGCCGGTAAACCTTTCCCATATTGGTAAAGAACAAAACATGGTCATGTGTTCCTATAACAAACATATCTGTTGCAACATCTTCCTCACGTCTGTTCATACCGCTTATACCTCTGCCGCCCCTGCGTTGGGTATGGTATGTATCAATTTTCTGTCTTTTCACATAACCGAGATTTGTCATTGTAAGAACACAGTCCTCATAGGGAATAAGATCCTCAATATCAACCTCACCGCTGACTGCTGCTATCTCCGTACGGCGTTCATCATTGTATTTCTTTTTGATTTCTCCAAGCTCAGTTTTTATGATACCGAGAAGCATTTCTCCGTCCTCAAGTATTTTTTTGAAATAGTCAATTTTTTCAAGAAGTGCACGAAGTTCTTCCTCAATTTTTTCTCTTTCCAGACCCGAAAGCTGTCTTAATCTCATATCAACTATAGCCTGAGTCTGTATATCATCAAGTCCGAAACGCTCGGAAAGTCTTTGCTTTGCTGTGGGAGTATCCTTTGAAGAACGTATTATTTTTATAACCTCATCAATAAAATCTATTGCTATTTTCAAACCTTCGAGTATATGGGCCCTTTCCTCTGCCTTTTTTAGATCATATACTGTTCTTCTTGTGATAATTTCAACCTGAAAATCAATATAATTCTGTATAATATCCTTAAGGTTAAGAATTTTTGGAACACCGTTTACTATAGCAAGCATAATAATTCCGAATGTAACCTGAAGCTGTGAATACTTAAACAGATTATTAAGAACTATCTGAGGAGAAGCCTCTCTTTTAACGGTAATTTCGATATACATACCGTTTCTGTCGGAATGATCCTCTATGCCGGAAATTCCCTCAATTTTTTTGTTTTTTATCATTTCGGCAATACTCAGAACAAGCTCGGATTTATTTACCTGATAAGGTATTTCGGTAACGGCAATTTTAAACCTTCCGTTTTTATCCTCAACTATTTCTGCCTTTGCCCTGACGGTAATTTTGGCACGACCCGTTGCATAAGCGGCACGGATACCGCTTTTTCCCATAATAATACCGCCTGTCGGGAAATCGGGACCTTTGATATACTGCATAATATCATCAAGTCCCGCATTGGGATTATCAATAACACAACACACAGCATCTATTACTTCCCCTAAATTATGCGGAGGAATATTTGTAGCCATACCAACGGCTATACCCTTTGATCCGTTTACCAGAAGATTTGGGAATCTTGAAGGCAGAACGGACGGCTCCTTACGGCTGTCGTCATAGTTAGGAATAAAATCAACCGTTTCCTTATCTATATCGGTAAGCATTTCAACAGATATCTTACTCATTCTTGATTCGGTATAACGGTATGCAGCAGGCGGATCTCCGTCAACGGAACCGAAGTTTCCGTGACCGTCAACGAGAATATATCTCATTGAGAAATCTTGTGCCAGACGGACAAGTGCATCATAAACCGAGCTGTCGCCGTGTGGATGATATCTACCAAGCACGTTACCTACGGTTGTCGCACACTTTTTATACGGCTTATCGGGTGTAAGCTTATCCTCATATTGCGAATAAAGTATTCTCCTGTGTACCGGCTTCAATCCGTCACGTACATCGGGAAGAGCACGGGAAACAATTACCGACATGGAATAATCAAGGAACGATTTTTTCATTTCCTTCTCTATATCCACATCTATAATTTTTGTATTGGACAATGCATCTTGTATATCCAAAATCAGTACCTCCTCAGGTATTTTTTGTTTTCTATTCTTTTATTACCGCATTACTTAGCTTCTCATAAAGCTGCGGCATAAATTTTTTTATATTTACAGGTCTAAAATCCTCTGAGCTTACAAAACCGTGGAAGGTTCTGCCCTCCGCCATTATTTCACCGTTAAGTATTACTTTATATGAAAAATGTATTTTTGCAAAGCTCATCTTTGAAACGGAGGTTTCAACTGTCACAACATCCTCATAATGAACCGGCTTTATATATTTACATTCAAGACCGGTCAAAGGAAGCATTATTCCTTTTTTTTCAAGCTCAGAGTATGAAATCCCCGCCATTTTTATAAATTCTGTCCTTGCGGCCTCAAACCATACGGGATATACTGAATGATGTATTATCCCCATCATATCGGTTTCGGCATATCTTGCCGTAATTTCAAGTTTGTTTATTTTTTCCATAATAATACCTCAGAATTCAGCAGGCTCTGTTCCGGAACGGAGTATTGCACTTATTTCATTATACACTTCCGGCTCAATAACTCTTTTCGGTATTGCAAAGGTCCTGTCATTTTCCGTGAAAATAATAAATATACCGTCAGCTTCCTCAATATATGATCTTCCGTCAAGCGGTATAGACCATTCACCATCACCGCTGCCTATATCAATATGTGTCGGATATATTTCCGCCTCTACTGTCTTTCCGTCTGCCATCATTTTTGACATACTCTTAAGATAAATATGTGGAACTATCCATATAACAGCTATTGTTATAAGGCAGACAATGCCAAAAAATATATTGTAATTATTATACTGCGACTTAGTCGTAAAATAAACAACAAAAAACACCACTGCCGCAGCCGCCAGTATAATACTCTGAACAACTGCTCTTAATCCCTTTGTTTTAACAGCACCGCTGTGATACAGACATTTGTATATCTCATCTCTCGTCAGTACATACGAAAGTCTGAATCCCGTTTCCGGAATTTCATATTCCTCAGTATCGTCCTCACTTACAAATTCAGCTTCCGAGCCGTCCCACTCAGGATTATCCTCATTGACCTTCTCAATTTCCTCTGAATTATGTTCACCCGAAGGTTTGACAGAATCATTATCACTCATTTAGCATTTTCCTTTTTTAAATATTTTTTACATAATATGCTCATATATCAAGGTTCTGAACATATTTGGCATTCTTCTCTATAAATTCCCTTCTCGGCTCCACTTTATCTCCCATAAGGATCGTAAATATTTCATCGGCTGCTGCTGCATCCTCCATTTCCACCCTGAGCATTATCCTTGTTTCCGGATCCATTGTTGTTTCCCAGAGCTGTTCGGGATCCATCTCACCAAGACCCTTATACCTCTGAATTTCGTAATTTCCGCCAAGCTGAGACATTATTCTATCCCTCTCCTCATCTGTATAGGCATAGAAATGATCATTTTTACCCTTTGTTATCCTGTAAAGCGGCGGCTGTGCTATATATACATGACCCTCCTCAAGCAGAGGCCTCATAAAGCGGAAGAAAAACGTAAGCATAAGAGTTCTTATATGTGAACCATCAACATCGGCATCTGCCATTATTATTATTTTTCCGTAACGCAGCTTTGTCAGATCTATTTCATCACCGATGCCGCATCCGAGAGCTGTAATTACAGGCATCAACTTGTCATTTCCGTATACCTTGTCAAGTCTTGCCTTTTCCACATTAAGCATTTTTCCCCAAAGCGGAAGTATAGCCTGAAAACGCCTGTCACGGCCTCCCTTTGCGGAACCTCCTGCGGAATCTCCCTCTACGATATATATTTCGGTTTCATCCACATTTTTTGACTGGCAATCCGCAAGCTTACCGGGAAGACCTGCACCCTCCATAGCTGTTTTTCTTCTTGCCAGATCTCTTGCTTTTCTTGCAGCCTCTCTTGCCTTTGCCGCAAGCACTGCCTTATCAAAAATTGCTTTTGCCGTCGCCGGATTTTCCTCAAGATACTGTTCAAGCTTATCACTTATAAGTTTATCAACAAGTGTTCTTATAGAAGTATTTCCAAGCTTTGCCTTTGTCTGGCTTTCAAACTGTGCATCCTTAAGCTTAACGCTTATAACAACCGTAAGACCCTCTCTTATATCCTCACCGCTGAGTCCCTTTTCACCCTCTTTTATGATATTGAATTTTCGGGCATAATCATTCATTACCCTTGTGAGTGCTCTTTTGAATCCCTCTTCATGAGTACCCCCATCGGTTGTATGTATATTATTTGCAAACGACAATATAAGCTCGTTATAACTGTCATTATACTGCATTGCTATTTCGGCTGATTCTGTATCATCTTCATTCTTTACAGAAAAATGCATAACATCGTTATGAATTACATCAAGACCTCTTTTTTTATGCACATATTCTACGAAGCTTGATACACCGCCTTCATAGCAAAAGCTGTCATTCAAAATATTTTCGGGATCTCTTCTGTCCGTAAGTTCTATATTAATACCTGCATTGAGAAAGGCCTGTTCTCTGAGCCTTACGGAAAGTACCTCATAATCGTAGTTTGTAGTTTCCGTGAATATTTCGGGATCCGCCTTGAAGGTAACGACTGTACCTTTTCTTTCACTTTCACCCACTACCTCAAGTTCGGTTACTGTATTTCCTCTTTCAAAACGCTGACGGTATATTTTATCTCCGTCATATACCTCAACCTCTGTCCATTCCGATAATGCATTGACAACCGAGGCACCCACACCATGAAGTCCTCCGGCAACCTTATATCCTCCTCCGCCGAATTTACCTCCCGCATGAAGAACAGTAAATACTACCGTTACTGCCGGTATACCAAGCTTTGGCTGTATTCCTACCGGAATACCCCTTCCGTCATCACTAACCCTGATAATATCCCCCGGAAGAATTTCTACCTCAATTTTTTTACAATATCCTGCGAGTGCTTCATCAATAGAGTTATCCACTATTTCATAGACAAGATGGTGAAGTCCCCTCGGACCCGTTGAGCCGATGTACATACCCGGTCTTTTTCTTACTGCTTCAAGACCCTCGAGAACCTGTATTTCAGCAGCTCCGTATTCTTGCGTTGTCTGAGAAATTTCATTAGTTTCCATATTTAACTCCTTTACCTATCGGGAAATTTACTGTTTATTTTTTTAACCTTCTTTTTTCGGCTTTTTTAATTTTTTCCGCTTTAAATCTGACTGTAAGCGGAAGAATAAGCACAGCCGACGTAACAACCGAAAGATTCAATAATATAAGTAAAATCATGTTTATATTTTCATTTGTACAAAATAAAAATAAATTAAGACATACCAAAACTATACAAACGGCAGATATAAATATAAGACTGCCTGTAATTTTATCAACTCTGTATTTTTTTTTGCAGTGATAGCAAAATCTCTCCCCCTGCTTCATTTCAGAAACCTCTTTATAGCTGTAAACAGCATGACAATGAGGACATACAGGAAGCTTTAACAATATTTCTCACTCCCTTAACTGTCGTTTCTGTTTTCTGACCCTCCAAATAAAAATGAAACTTCATTATTATCGTCACTTAACGGTATAGGATCTTCAACAACTTTTTCTTCCTCCGAAGCTGTATTTCCGAATAAAAACGAAACTTCATTTTTACTTTTATCCGACTCCTGTGTTGATTCATAATTCGTTTTGACATTAACTTTGTCTGTTTCATTTTTCAAAGAACTGTTTGTATTTTGAACATCTGCCGAAATATCTATATCTATACCTGAGGTTATATCCATTTTTATATTATCTGTTGGAGATAAACTTTCCGAATATTCCTCTGAAAAATTATCTTCTTCCGTTTTCACACTGCTTTTTGCCTCCATAAAGCTTGATCTGAACTGTTCCCCGACATTAAGCTCAATAGGTCGGTCCTGTTTTTTCACAGTATGTTTTTTTTCACTCGGAACCGGCTCCAGCTTTCTTTTCAGCCTGTTTACGGCTGATTTGTCATTACACGGCTCCAGTTTTATAAAAAACGGAGAAAGAATATAAAATATCAAATACGGCAAAAGAACAATTACTATTCCCCATATATTGTCATGTTCCATATATGTGGACAATACAAGAACAAAAATAAGAGATAATACAACAGCTCCTCCTCCTATTCCGTATAAAGCTCTGTGTATAACCACATTTGATATACATTTGCAGCCCTTACAGCTGTGTTCTCCCCTTGTCTTAAGGATTCCCGCCCCGAAATATGATACCTTTCTGTGGCAATAAGGACATTCCGTAAGCAGCTTTCTTGCCATATTATCATTCCTTTCCAAATTGTTCCATTCTTTTCAAAAAAGTTGCAGGTGCCGGTTGGCATATATATACACTGTAATCATTTTTATTCCTTTCACATATAAAAAAGGACTTCGGCAGATCATAAGACAGTGTTTCAGCCTTTCCGCTTTTTTCTGCCTCTGATAAAAACTCCCTTGTTTTATACGACAGGGTTGAATTGTCAAGATCAAATATTCCTATTATTTCTTCAGTCATGACGGTAACGTCACCGCCCAGATACAAATACATAAATTTCTCCTCAAAAGCTTATTTTTCCGTTTTCTATATGAACTGTATTTTCAGCATCAACAAACGGTTCACAACAGGTTATGAATATCTGCATACCGCTCAGTTCCTTAAGAAGATAATTTCTTCTTGTACTGTCAAGCTCACTTAAAACATCATCAAGCAATATCACCGGATTTTCTCCACGGTACTCTCCGATCTGTTCAGCTTCTGCAAGCTTCAGTGCAAGAACTGCGCTTCTTTGCTGTCCCTGTGAGCCGAAGCTTCTTGCCTCCATATCATTAATTTTTACCGTGAGATCGTCCCTGTGTATACCCGTTGTTGTATAACCGCAGTATATATCTTCATTTTGTCTTTTTCTAAGGGTATCGAGCATTATTTCTGCTATTTCCTCCCTGCCCATATTGATATTTGCCGGGTAGTGCATTTTATATCCTATACTGAGCCTTTCCCTTCCTGAGCTTATTCCTTCGTAAAAGCTTATTGCAGGCTCAGTAAGACCGTTTATATAGGCTATTCTCTGTAACGCTATAGCCGAGCCCTCAACCGATAATCTTTCATTCCAGATATCAAGAGTATCCTCAAGCTCCCTGTGATGCGGAATATCCTTCAACAATGCATTTCTTTCGCTTAGTATTTTTTTATACCTTGAAAGCAGTGATGCATATGACGGTTTTATCTGACATATTGCACCGTCAATAAAAGTTCTTCTTTCCTCAGGTCCGTTTTTTATGAGAGTCAGATGATCGGGAGAAAAAACCACCGCACAAAAGCTTCCTACTATTTGAGAAAGACTGTTTTTTGGAACATCATTCAAAACAGGATGTCTTTTTCCTCCCTGAATTATAAATTTAATTGTTTGTTCCCTTTCCTTTGTCCGAAAGCACATCTCTATATCAGCTCTGTTTTTTCCGAATGTTATAAGTTCACTTTCCTTTGAACCTCTAAATGATCTGCCTCCCGTAAAGAGCCACAGACATTCAATAAGATTGGTTTTTCCCTGAGCATTTGAACCGTATATTACATTTATTTTCTCTGACGGGTAAAATATTTCATTTTCGAGATTTCTGTAATTTTCCGATTTGAGACTTTTTACAATCACTCAGGACACCTCAAAAACAGTATTTTCAAACCTAACCTGATCTCCTCTGCGAAGCTTTTTTCCTCTCATTGTGCATACTTCACCGTTTACTTCAACTTTACCGTTCTGAACGGCAATCTTTGCCTGTCCACCGGTTGAAAACAGACCGACCAGCTTAAGTGCACTGTCAAGCTTTATATATTCCTCTCTTGGGTCAAGCTCTAATATTAGATATTTCATTTTGATAACCTCATAGGCATAAGCATGAACAGGAAGCTGTCACCTTCTGTTGGTTTTATAACTATTGCCTTTGTCGCTCCTGTAAGCTCCATCATAATTTCATCGGTTTCACAATAACGCAGAGCATCCAGCAAAAATTTATTGTTAAAGCCTATTTCTATCGATTCACCTGTCATCATAACTTCCAGACTGTCATTTGCTTGACCGAGAGGAGTGTTACAGGTCGTTTTTATCTCATTATTTTCTATGATGCATCTAATTGGGCTTTTCATTTTGTCTGTAAGCATCAGTGACATTCTTTCTATTGTTTCCATGAATACTCTTGTGTTTATTTTAATCTCGGTTACATGGGATTTTGGTATTGAGCTTCTGTAATTTATGAATTCCCCTTCTATAAGCCTTGAAATTACACGGTAGCTTCCTATCTTGAACATGATATGACGTGTTCCGGAAATTATATCTATATTTTCATCATTTCCGTCTGATATAAGTCTGTTTATTTCCGTAAGAGATTTTCCCGGTACGATAAATGACTTTTCCGCATCACAGTCAATCTTTTCAGTTCTCATTGCGAGTCTGTATCCGTCAAGAGATACCATTCTTACTGTTCTGTCCTGTATTTCGAACAGTGTTCCTTTATTGGTGGGTTTTACATCATTTTCGGCTACAGCATAGATGGTCTGTCTTATCATACTTCCAAGGATTTCTTCCTCTATGGAGATTTTGTCCTCACTGTTTATGACCGGAATTTCCGGATAGTCTTCGGCAGGAAGTCCTACAAGTTTATAGTCAACCCTTCCGCTGTTGATATATACTATATTTTTTGAATCAACCTCAATGTTTATATTATCATCTGGCATCCTTCTTATTATGTCGGAAAAAAGCTTGGCTTTTATGACGGAGCTTCCTTCCTCTATAACAACCGCATCTATTTCGGTTGTTATGCATATTTCAAGGTCATATCCAAAAAGTTCTATTTTATTATCGGCACATTTTATAAGTATGCCTTCAAGTGCAGGCATTGTTGTTTTTACCGATACTGCTCTTTGAACATTTGTAACAGCTTCGGTAAGCTTATTTCTGTTACACTGGAATTTCATTTGTTTTCTTCCTTTCGTCGGTAAACTTATCATAGAAAAGATATATTTTTAAGAAGTAGTAATAGGAGCTGTGGAATTGTTAGATTTTTCTTCTAACTCCGATTTTTTCTAATATTTAAACCCTATTTTTATTGTTGAAGATTTGTTGGAATTTTGTTTATAATTTTTTGAGTTTCTGTTGTTTTTAACTTTCCTGTTGAATTATGTTTGGGGAATGTTGAAAAGTATGTTTATTTTTATGTACTTCTTTAAATTTCCATTCAACTTAAAATGTTGAATTGTTGAATTTTTTTCAACATCATCTTTTAGATATATTATTTATAATATCATTAACCGTCGATTTGAGCTTAGGGTCCCTTTCCATATTCTTTTCTATCTGTTTGAGTGCATATACTATGGTTGAATGATCTCTTCCTCCAAATTCATCCCCGATATTGTTCATTGACATATCCATAAGCTCCCTTACCGCATAGATTGCTATCTGACGGGCATTTGAAATATTTGAATTTCTTTTTGAGGAGCGTATATCATTTCCTGTAACTCCGAGGTGTCTTGCCACTTCCTCTATAACTATATCCACTGTCAATGGAGGCGGCTGCTCATTGTTAAGTATTTCGGATATGGTTTTTTGTGCTATATTTATATTTATTTTATCTCCGTACAGCTGATTGTTTGCTTTCAGCTTCTTTACAACTCCCTCAAGCTGTCTTATATTGGATTTAAGTCTTGTAGCTATATACTCAGTTACATCGTCCGGAAGCTCTATCTGTAAAAGCTCTGCTTTTCTTCTTATTATTGCAATTCTTGTTTCAAAATCCGGTGGCTGTATATCTGCTATCAGTCCTGATTCAAAGCGGCTGCGAAGTCTGTCTTCAAGAGTCTGTATTTCCTTTGGCGGTCGGTCGGATGTAAGTACTATCTGACTTTTTGCTTCATACAGAGTATTGAAGGTATGGAAAAATTCTTCCTGTGTTGAATCTTTTCCTCCTATAAACTGTATATCGTCTACGAGAAGAACATCTGATCTGCGGTACTTCTGCCTAAATTCAATATTGGATTTTGTCATTATTGCTTCAATAAGCTCGTTTGTAAAATCCTCACCCTTAACATAAACTATATCCTTTTCCGGATGATTTTTGTGTATTTCATTTCTTATTGCGTAAAGCAGATGTGTTTTTCCAAGTCCTGAATTGCCATAGATGAATAAAGGATTATATGCTCTTCCGGGATTTGTTGCAACAGCAAGTGATGCAGCATGAGCAAATTTATTAGACGAACCTACTATGAATGTATCAAAAGTGAATTCATAATCCTCATCAACCGGTGTTTCGTTCTTAGCTGTTGTTTCATTATTTACATCCTCGGGTACTATTACTGCTATATCAAGATCCGTTCCAAATACATTTTTTGAGGCTTCCTTTAAAAGCTTCATATAAACCGTCATTATTATATTCCTCTGAAAGTCAGAACGAACCATAAGAATTATTTTTCCGTCAGCAAGATCAAGCTTCAAAGGCTCAATATTCTGTAACCAGGACTTATATGCGACCTCTGTAACATGTTGCTTACAATACTCACATATGAGAGCCCAAGCTTCATTGAATGAATCCATATGTATGTTTCTCCTGTTTCTTTAAAGTTTATTATTTTTTGTTTCCCTGATTCTTTATATCCGATAAGTTTTATTGTACGGTGTTCATCTGTTGTTTTTATTTGTTATCAGACATAACGTCCGGCAAAAATGCCTATTTACTATAAATTGCTTATCACAACATAATCTACAATCAAGCAAACACTTATACAAATTAATTATATCATAATAATTTGCATATTTCAAATTTTTTTAACAAGTTGTAGGAATTTTAAAATATGTAAATTTTTTTCATTAACATAAATTAAAAAGTATTTATATCTGTTTATCAACATAATTGAGGCATAATGTTGAAAATGGGGGATTGGTTATAAAAAGTATAAAGTAATAGGACTCAGAAGGACGCAAAACTGTGATAAATTATAAAAAATATATTATAAATGACTTTATTTTTTAAATTATTGTTGACAGAAGTGTATTATATAGTTTATAATTTTACGGTGCAGGGTTTTATTGGTAATGTATATGAATCTGCTTTCTTTTCATGGAAATTAAGATAACTTCCGCCCTGTATTATATGTGACCCGTGTCGGTTGACTTTTATAGGGACAATCGGCTGATCCCGCTGCTGCGGGAGGCTTTCCCGTATGAACGGGGAGCTGTCATAGAATATCTGAAAAATATATGTCAACGACAAAAGGAGGAATTGTTATGCTGAGAACATATCAGCCAAAGAAGATTCACAGAAAAAAGGAACACGGCTTCAGGAAAAGGATGTCTGATGCTAATGGCAGAAAGGTACTTGCACGCCGCAGGGCAAAGGGAAGAAAAAGACTTACATACTGATAAGATTGTTTCCCGTGCAAAACGGTCCGGATAGGGTAAACGGAGGGACTGATTGTTTTGGGTGATATCATCACTTTGAAAAGAAATAACGACTTCCGGAGACTTTACTCCAAGGGTCGGTGCTATACTTCAGCGGTTCTTGTTGCCTATGTCGGAAAAAATCGTCTGGGTTATGTAAGGATCGGAATAACTGTAAGCAAAAAAGTAGGAAAGGCCGTTTTGCGCAGCAGATCCCGCAGAGTTATAAGAGAAGCATATCGTATGCTTTCAGAGGAAGTCTGTGCAGGTTACGATTTGGTGTTTGTTGCAAGAGGCAAAACACCGTATGTTAAAACCGGTGATGTTCTGCGTGCTATGAGAAAAGAGCTCAGGGAGGCGGGTGTTTTAAAATGAAGCGCCCGCTTATTTGGCTTATTAAATTTTACAAAAAAAATATTTCGTCGAAAACCCCTCCACACTGTAAATATTGCCCTACCTGTTCGACATACGGTATGGAGGCGATAGAGCGATTTGGTGCATTTAAAGGAAGTGCACTTACGATATGGAGAATACTGCGTTGTAATCCTTTTTCAAAGGGGGGATACGATCCTGTCCCGGAAAAGAAAAACAGGAGAAAGCGTATTTCATACGGTAAGAATAGTCCCTTAAAAAAATAAATGTTATTTAAAAGGGTGAAGGGAATGATTTTTGGTTAATGGATTTAGTATTTAATTTTATAGGTAGTATTTTCGGATATGTTCTATGGTTTGCCTTTTATTTGTTTAAAAATTACGGTATAGCAATTATAATTTTTACTTTACTTACGAGATTGATTATTTTCCCCTTTTCTATGAAACAGCAAAAATCAATGGCTTCAAATATGCGTTTTCAAATGAAGCAAAGAGAGATAATGGAAAAGTACAAAAATAACAGGGCAAAAGCAAATGAAGAAATACAAAATTTGATGGAAAAGGAAAATATAAAACCTTCCTTTGGATGTATGCCTATGATTGCACCGATGATAATAATGTTCGGTGTGCTTTATTCAGTGAGAAATCCTCTCACTAATACGCTTCATATTGCCTATGAAAAGGTAAGTGAGGCACTTAACAGCATTACTGCTCTTCCCGGAATAGGAACGGGAATAAACAGTCAATATGGGGAAATAAGTATAATAAAATATTTTAGTTCTTTAAAAGGTTATCTTGTTGTAGACAATAATCCTCTTTTTAATTCCGCTGAAACGGAAAAAATTGATGAATTCAGCAAGGGATTTAATTTTCTCGGTCTTGATTTGCTTGCAACACCGAGCGAATGTTCTTTCCAGTCAATGATGTGGCTTATACCTGTGCTTTGTTTTGTTACGTCTGTTGCAAGTATGTTTATCATACAGAAAATGAATGGAACAAAAATGCAGGGATGTATGATTTTTATGATATTTTTCATGCCGCTTCTCAGTACTTGGATTGCATATATCGTTCCGGGTGCGGTTGGTTTCTATTGGATAGTTTCCACTGTTATCGGATTTATTCAGTCTCTTGTTCTGAATATATTCTATAATGCAAGTATTATTGAAGCTAAAACGGAAGCCAGGAGGGTTGTCCTGAGGCGGCAGCAGGAGGCCGATGTCGCATATGTTGAGGCAGAGGGATATGTTGCTCCGTCAGAACTTATGAAAAAAATAAATACTGCCGATAAGCAGATAAAATCGGGCAATAAAAAACAGAAGCGTAAAAAATTGAATAATAACAGCAGTAGTTATCAGGGAAGAAAAAGATAAACAGGAGGTTATCGGTTATGATAAAGGAAGTTATGGTTACAGCTGATTCTGTTGAGGAAGCGGAGATTCAGGCAAAACAGCAGCTTGGTGCTGATAATGTGCAGATTGAGGTTATTAAACAGCCGGAAAAGAAAAAATTCGGTATTTTCGGAGGAAGTCCGGCAGTTGTAAGGGCATATATTACACTGTCGCCCCTTGAATCGGCTGAAGAATATCTTAAAAATGTTCTTAGTTTAATGGGAATTAGGGATGTAGTTATCAATGCGGAGGAATCCGACGGCGGTGCTGTTCTTAATATAGATGGTGATGAGATTGGATTTGTTATAGGACATAGGGGAGAAACTCTCGATGCTTTACAGTATCTGACAGGTCTTGTTGCCAATCATATTGATAATGAATATTACAGAATTTCAATAAACATAGGAAATTACCGTGAAAAAAGAGAAAAAACTCTTGAAATACTCGGAAGAAAGCTTGCTTTCAAAGCCTGCAAGTTAGGTGTTAAAACATCACTTGAGCCTATGAATCCGTATGAAAGAAGAATTATACATACTGCTGTGCAGAGGGTCAGAGGAGCTATATCGTGGAGTGAAGGCGAAAATCTCCAACGTCATGTTGTTATTGGTCCGGATCCCGATTATAAGCAAAATTACAGGGGCGGCTACAGAGGTAGAAGCAATAATTTTAACAAGGACGGCTCTTATAACAGGCGACCTCGTACAAACGGATATCAACGAAGACAGTACGACGAGAATGAATCTCATCCTCAGGACAGTATGTTCAGTACATTTGAAAATGATGCGTCCTCTGAGAAGGTCAGAGAAAGTATTAACGAACGTCCGGATATGTCTCTTTATGGCAGAATTGATGTAAAAAAATCATCTGATGAAAGTATTGATAATATTTGATTTGATTTTACAATATTGATATTTTTTCTACATAGGTTAATTAAAGAGTTAAATTAATGCGGTGGAGTGCCTAAGCAGTCCCGGCTTTCGCCGGAGGGCATTACACCGCATTTTTTATAAATTGTAATATAGTTTTCAACATTAATTTGATAGATGGTTGAAAGTAAAATAAATATTACTTGGAGGTTATTAAGTTGGAGCATACCATAGCTGCTATATCAACTCCTATCGGACACGGGGGTATAGGCATTATAAGAATATCAGGTGAAAATGCACTCAGTATAGCTGACAGTGTTTTTGAGTCGGTATCGGGAAAAAAAATTACCGAAATGAGAGGCTATACTGCTTCCCTGGGAAAAATATCGGATAACGGTGAGCATATTGATGAGGCCGTTGTTCTCGTTTTCAGAGCACCGCACAGTTATACGGGAGAGGACGTTGTTGAAATATCCTGCCACGGAGGTATATATATTACGAAAAAAATATTAAGGGCGGTACTTGGAAAGGGTGCTAAGCCTGCGGAGCCGGGAGAGTTTACAAAAAGGGCATTTCTTAATGGAAAAATGGGTCTGACGGAAGCGGAATCCGTTATGGATATTATTTCCGCAGTGGGGGATCAGTCCGCAAGGGCTGCATTGTCCGTAATGGAAGGAAATCTTAGAAAGAGAATAGATAAGGTGAGGGAAATACTTATTGATATTGCCGCACATTTATCCGCATGGGCAGATTATCCGGAGGAAGAAATTCCCGATGTAGACGAAGGTGCATTGAATGAAAAGCTTGAAATTGTAAAAGCCGAGCTTAATTTCCTTATTAATTCTTATGATGCCGGAAAGGTTATCCGAGAGGGTATGGATACCGTTATTGTAGGCAGACCGAATGTAGGCAAGTCTACTCTGATGAATCTGCTTTCGGGCTTTGACCGTTCCATTGTCACTGATATACCAGGTACAACAAGGGATATAGTCGAGGAAACCATTATGCTTGGTGATATACCTTTAAGACTTTCTGATACAGCCGGAATACATTCAACGGATGATCCGGTTGAAAGTATAGGTGTAAAGAGGGCGAAGGACAGATTATCGAGTGCAGGATTGATTTTTGCCGTATTTGATGCATCTATGCCGTTATCCGAGGAGGATATGGAACTTCTTGATTTACTAAAAAATGCCCCGGCTGTTGCTATTGTGAATAAGACGGATCTTGAATCAAGGATTGACAGTAATCTCATAAAAAATAAAATAAAGCATACCGTATTTATTTCTGCAAAAACCGGAATGGGTGCAGAGGAGCTCAAGCGTGAAGTAGGGGAAATAGTAGGTACATCAAATCTTGACCCGTCGCAGGGGATACTTGCAACAGAGCGTCAATTCGGTGCTGCACAAGCGGCTCTTAGATCCGTTGAGGAGTCTTTAGCGGCGATAAAAGCAGGAATAACTCTTGATGCTGTCACTGTTCTTATTGAGGACTCAATAAACAGCCTTCTTGAACTTACAGGTGAGAGAGTTACCGAGGCAGTAGTTGACAAGGTATTTTCTCATTTCTGTGTTGGTAAATAACGCAGAGTACCCCTGTCGTCGGTTAGAGTTTTAGCCTGTTCTGTGTTATTGGATTGAAGATTCTCATGCATATATTACTGATGATAACATCATGCACAATATTAAAATCATATATAATCTAACGACCTGACTGTATCTATATTTTACGGTCGGGTCATTTATTTGATATTTATAATATTTTTCTTAATAATACTCTGTAAGTAGAAATTTCATGTAACCCAACGGTGCGAATAACCGTTATAGATAATAGAGGGGGTGAGGTTATAAAGCTTGATGAAAAACAAACTACCTCAATAATGGGGGATAATACCACTGACGGAAGAATGAACATATCTCCATTTAATGTTTATATCAGGATAAATAAAGATACTGTGGTGAATAAGGATAATATTGATTTACTTAATTCTTATGTAATAATGAAAGACAGAACAAAATATTATCTGACGGAAAATAGGGGGATTACTCGAATAAAATATTGAAAAGGTCTTTCAATTATACTTTATTTGATGACGATGACACTTTAGGCAATTTTCGTACAAAAGCTGATATTATTGTAGATAAGAAAGAAATTAAGAAAATAGTGATCAGTTGTATAACTGTTTACACAGATGATTAAAGCCTATCAAAAATTTTTATTTATACAACCCGACCATATATCAGGTATTTTGATTATATTTAGGTCGGGTGCGATTTTTATATAATTGTTTTACAATGTTTCACGTGAAACATTGATGTGCCGCAGGTGTCATGTTTGCGTTTTCGCTCGATCTGATATGTGGCGGTGAGCAGGTTCATGCGGCAGAAATTTACCTGTCGGTGTTAGGTATAAAGCATTGGGAGATACACCACAGACAGAAATTACAAACTTATCTATTATTCATAAGGTAAATTTACAGTCGAACCATAGAATAGTTATTCTGAGTAAAGGAGTTACGAATTGATAGCGACGGCACGCAGCCGGGACTGTACAATTTGACTTTTTTGTTTTATAATTATTATGGATCGGTTTTTTTGGGTATTGAAAAAACTGATGTATATTTTAATATATTGGAGTTAGTTTAAAATGAAATTTATTGCAGGAAAATTTGATGTCGCAGTTATAGGCGCAGGTCATGCCGGAATAGAGGCCGCCCTCGCTTCGGCAAGACTCGGAAGTAAAACAGTCGTTTTTACTATAAACATGGATGCTGTGGGTAACTGTCCATGCAACCCGTCAATAGGCGGTACTGCTAAGGGACATCTTGTGCGTGAAATAGACGCTCTCGGCGGAGAAATGGGTAAGGCGGCGGATGCTTGCTTTCTCCAAAGCAGAATGTTGAATAGGGGAAAGGGTCCGGCTGTACATTCACTTCGGGCACAAATTGATAGACGTGCATACAGCACAAGAATGAAGCATACATTGGAGCTTCAGAAAAATCTTGAG
>CANQLX010000009.1 GCA_947624835.1 uncultured Clostridia bacterium | reverse complement strand
ATAATTTTTCATATGTAAAAGCAGTTTCCTATTGCATTTCCCGGGGTTTTTATTATATAATTGTCTTTGTAGAGTAAATTAATGGAGGAAGTATTATGCGTACGGACAAAATAAGATATTACCTTGATATAGCGGAAACAGTTCTTGAAAGAGGAACTTGCCTGCGCCGTAATTACGGTGCAATTATAGTTAAGAATGATCAGATAATATCAACAGGCTATGTGGGTGCACCGAGAGGCAGAAAGAACTGTACGGATCTCGGGGTATGCGTTCGCGAAACACTGAAAATTCCCCGTGGGGAACGTTATGAGCTTTGCCGTTCGGTACATGCGGAGCAAAATGCCGTAATTCATGCCAGACGTGAGGATATGATCGGGTCGATTCTATATCTTGTGGGAAAGGACGCCGTAACAGGAGAGTATGTCGAGAATGCCTCCGCCTGCTCAATGTGTAAACGTATGATAATCAATGCGGGAATTTCGCAGGTCATAATACGCAACACCAAAGAAAAGTATACTGTTGTCGATGTAAATGACTGGATCATAAATGACGAATCACTTGAAGGTGTTTTTGGATATTAACTGTTTCCGGGGCTTTAAAACATTTGTTTGAAATAAATATTTAAAATAAGGAATGATTATGCTATGAAATTTGATGCTCAGGATTGTATCCTTGTCGGCAAATATAAACTTACCCCAACTGTCTATGATTTTCGCCTTAAAAATGCGCAACTTGCGCAAATTACAAAACCGGGACAGTTTGCCCATATACTTGTTCCTGGCAAAACGCTTCGCAGACCGATTTCCGTATGTGATGTCGAGGGTGATATAATCCGTATGGTTTTTGAAATACGGGGAGACGGAACACGGATAATTTCGGAATGTGAGGAGGGTAACATAATAAATATAATTGCACCTCTCGGAAAGGGCTTTGATATACCGCAGGATAGAAAAATCGCCTTTATCGGTGGAGGAATCGGTGTACCGCCGATGCTGTACAGTGCTAAACAGGCAGGAGAAAATTCCATTGTCATTAACGGATTTCGTGACAGGAGTGCCGTAATACTCACTGAAGATTTCAAAAAGCTCGGCTGCAGAGTAATAGAAACAACCGATAACGGAACATACGGGATACATGGCTTTGTTACCTCACCACTTGAAAAAATAATTGATGATATTGATATGATATGCACCTGCGGTCCTACACCGATGCTCAAAAATGTATATACGCTTGCAAAAAAGCATAATAAGCCTTGCTTTGTTTCACTGGAGCAGAGAATGGCGTGCGGAGTCGGTGCCTGTCTTGGATGTGCCGTGGGTATAAAACGAGATGACGGCAGTATCACGTATAAACATGTATGCAAGGACGGACCCGTATTCAATGCAGAGGAGGTGGCTTGGTAATGGCAGATTTAAGCGTAAATATCGCAGGTGTAGAATTCAGCAATCCCATTATTGCCGCTTCCGGAACAATCGGATTCGGACACGAATACGGGGAGTTTTATCCCCTTTCGGTTTTCGGGGGAATATCCTGTAAGGGCACTACCCTTAAGGAGCGTTCCGGAAACCCGCCTCCGAGAATAGCCGAAACCCCAATGGGTATGCTTAATGCTGTCGGTCTGCAAAATCCCGGTGTGGAACATTTTATAAACGTTGAGCTTCCGTGGCTCAAAAAGCAGAATACCGTTATTATTGCCAATGCGGCAGGCAGTACCGAAAGCGATTACTGTGAAATTACGGAGCTTCTTTCCAGTACCGATGTTGATATGATAGAGCTTAATATTTCCTGTCCCAATGTAAAGGCAGGCGGTGCACAGTTCGGAACATCTCCAAAGTCTGTTGAAAAAATAACCTCTGCGGTTCGCAAATACTGTAAAAGGCCTCTTATAATCAAGCTTTCGCCTAATGTTGAGGACATTGCGGCAGTGGCAAAAGCAGCGGAGTTTTCAGGTGCGGATGCCGTTTCTCTTATCAATACCCTTACAGGTATGAGAATTGACATTAATACACGCAGACCTGTAATAAAGAATGTAACAGGCGGAATGTCAGGACCTGCCGTGTTCCCTGTTGCTGTCAGAATGGTATATCAGGTAAAAAGGGCCGTTAGTATACCCGTTATCGGTCTTGGAGGCATAAGCACATGGCAGGACGCAGTTGAAATGATAATGGCCGGTGCAGATGCCATACAGATAGGAACAGTCCTTTTTACAGATCCGTATGCTCCCTTAAAAATATCTGAGGGACTTGACGGTTGGCTTGATATGCATGATATGGAATCCGTGACAGAGCTTACTGGTACGGTTATTACCGATTAGTTTGAATACAGATAGCACTCAATGCGCAAACTGTCACAGTTCTGCTGAATCGGGATAGTATTTCCCTACCATCGGTTTATCAGCTTTAACTGTTGTGATAGTTCGATATAGGAATAAAATCACAATTTATACTTTGCGAGATATGGCTTTGTATGTGTCCATCCCCGATAAACCGGTTGAATATGTTAATTTTAAATTAAATACGGAGCGTGTTTTATTTTGACTAAACTTATAATTGTACGGCATTGTCAGGCGTTGGGAAATCTTGAAAGATTTTTTCAGGGAAAAATTGACAGCGATATTACAACGCTCGGTCGGGAGCAAATAGAAGCAACCGCTGAATTTCTCAAGGATGAAAAAATTGATGTAATATATACAAGCACCAAAAAACGTGCAAAGCTGAGTGCAGAGGGAATCAATAAATACCATGGTCGGAATATTATAATTGATGGGCGTCTTTGTGAAATTGATGCCGGAAAATGGGAGGGTATTCACCTTGTTGATATTGAGAAGCTGTATCCCGGACAGTTTTATAACTGGCGGAATGATCCGGCAAAATTTCAGGCTCCCGACGGCGAATCAATGGCAGACGTATATAATCGTGTCAGGTCGGCACTTGATGACATAGTTAAGGTTAATATTGGGAAAGCTGTATGTATTGTTTCCCATGGCTGTGCCATAAAGAATATGGTGTGTTACCTGCACGGGAAATCTGTTGAGGATATAGGTGATTTTCCTATCGGTACAAATATGTCTGTAAATATTGTCCGAATAGACGAAAACATGAAAACGGAATTTTTGCTTGAAAATTATTCCGAACATCTTACATATACGGAATTACGGGGTTAAAAATGATAATATTTTCTGTTGATTACGGCAAAGCAAGAACCGGCTTGGCTGTATGTGATAAAAATGAAATAATAGCCTCTCCGGTGGGGGTTATAAACGAACATAATATGGAAAAGCTCTCGGATAGTGTTGCAAAATCCGCCATTGAGCATAATGCGGAGCTTATTGTTGTGGGTCTGCCTCTTAATATGAACGGCAGTGAGGGTGAAAGTGCGGAAAATGCACGTATTTTTTCCGGAATGTTGAAAGAAAAAACAGGTCTGGAAACGGTACTGTGGGATGAAAGATGTACAACCGTCACCGCTCACAAATATCTTAATATGACCGATACAAGAGGGAAAAAGCGAAAAGCTGTCGTTGACAGTGTTGCCGCCGTCATAATACTTGAGGATTATCTTAATTTCAGGAGGAATAACAAATGACCCTTCTACCGAGTCAGAAACTTACAATAGCTGAATTCTTTGTTTCTCTTGCTGCCGGGCTTATGCTGTATCTGCTGCCGAATGATGCAAAAAATCAATTTGAATCGGAGACTATGTGTATAGGCTTTGTGTTATTCATTTCTATAGTAATAATTGCAGTAATGTTTCTTATTATAAAGCGATATGAGGCATTGGGAACGGTTCTTATGACATTATCCCTGTTATATATTATTAATCTGCTTATATCAATTATAAGCGGTATTGTGTCAAGAGGAAATAGTTATTGGCCCAAACTTACAGAATATAATATCATCACAATGTTTATTTTATGGACCGTCCCGTTTTTATTCGGTGTTGTCATAAGGCTTCTTACACCCGCAGCAGACGATACCAATGACTCAAGGCGAAGCTTCATACGCTTTATGTCACACAGTATGGGCTCGTTATTAATTATATATGGCATAGTTCTTATATTGAGAACGATTCTTCCGATAGCACCGGATATGCAGGGAGAAAGAATTATTTCCGTCGAACCTTTTGAGCATATCTGGGAATGTTTGCAGGGCTCGAAAAACGGAACAGTTCTTCAGCTTATATGGAACTGTCTGGTACTTGCTCCGCTGACGTTCTATCTGTCTGTGCTTATACCGCGTTTCAGGATTTTGCACGGTGTCATTCTTGGAATAATAGTCGGTGTGACAATAGAGGGACTGCAGTTTCTTTTCAATACAGAGGCGGCATACCTTGATGACATTATTCTATACATTATCGGTACGATTTTGGGAATAGGCATTAAGTGTGCTTTAAACGGTCTGCGGAATGTACTGTCACAAGGAAGAGACACCTGTATGCTCAGTCTGGAATATATCCCCATTCCAAAAAAGAACAGGGGTGAAGCTCAGATAATAGAGGATTGATTTCTGAGTCCGTATATTTCGGCACAGAAGACAAAAAACGGCTGTCGCTTAAGTTTTTAAAAGCTTAATGCGATAGCCTTTTTTTATCCAAAAGATAAATTAATCAAATATTGATGTAAATATACCTGAGCTTATTTGCTTCGGTCCTTCGGGAACCGGTTTCAGCATATAAACGCTGTATTTGTCACGCAGCTCCTGACGGCAGTCATCTGCCTTGCCTTCATCATCAAATATTCCGAATACAGCCGAACCGCTTCCCGTCATAATTGCTCCACAGGAACCGCAGTCCTTCATAATTTTTTTGATATCCCCTATTTCCGCAACATCGGATACTTCCTCGAATTTATTGTACATATTCCCGGCTATTTCCTTAACATTTCCGCTGCATATAGCATCAATAACCGCATCGGGGCTTTTTACGCTGTCATAGCCTGTTGCATCGAATTTTTTATATGCCTCGCCTGTAGATATTCCAAATTCGGGCTTTACCGCAACTATTGTGCAATCCGGCATATCGGGCAGCGGACTCAATATCGTTCCTATACCCGTAGCATTCATTGTTCCTCCGTAAATGCAAAACGGTACGTCGGCACCGACCTTCTCCCCTATTTCCGCCATTTCTTCCGTGCTTAAGCCAACTTCAAGCAACCCATTCAGTGCAAAAATAACAGCTGCGGCATCTGTGCTCCCACCTGCCATTCCGGCACCATACGGAATACGTTTTTTTATCTTTATACTTACCTCTGGTTTTTGAATACCCGTATATTCAAAAAATCTTTCCGCCGCAATATAAGCTGTATTTTCACTTGTACAGGGAATATTTTCATCTGTGCAGCTTACACTTATTCCGCTTCCGCCCCCATCAAGCGAAACAGTAACATCATCATACAGTGATACCGTCTGCATTACGGTATTTATCAAATGATATCCGTCATTTCTTTTCCCTGTTATATCAAGGAAAAGATTAAGCTTCGCCGGAGAAGCAACTGTCATATGCATATATGTACAACCTTTCGTTAATATATTGAGAATAAAATATTCTCATGATTTTACACCTGACTCATTAAGAGAATACAAAAATTTTTCAATCCTTTCAAGCGCCTCCTTTATATGATTGAGTGAATATGAATAGGAAACTCTTGCAAAGCCTTCTCCACATTCTCCAAATGCCGTTCCGGGAACAATCGCTACGTGCTGCGAATGTATAAGCTTCTCGCAGAAGTGCTCAGATGTAAGACCGGATATTTTTATACTCGGAAACACATAAAATGCGCCCTCCGGTTCAAAGCACTGTAAACCCATTTTGCAGAAGCCGTCCACTATAAACCTTCTTCTCATATCATATTCCTCACGCATATGCTCTATGTCGCTGTCACCGTGCTTGAGTGCCTCTATTGCGGCATACTGTGCTGTTGTCGGTGCACTCATTATAGCATACTGATGAAGCTTTGTCATCTGCGATATAATCGGTTCGGGTCCAAGGGCATAGCCAAGCCTCCAACCGGTCATCGCATAGGATTTTGAAAAACCATTTACAACGACTGTACGTTCTCTCATTCCTTTTATTGATGCAAAAGAAACGTGTCTCTCTCTGCCGTATGTAAGTTCTCCGTATATTTCATCGGAAAGCACTGTTATATTATGCTTCTCTATTACTTTTGCTATCTCTTCAAGATGCTCCCTTCTCATAACCGCACCGGTGGGATTGTTAGGGAAAGGAAGTATAAGAAGTTTGGTTTTCGGTGTTATAGCCTCTTCAAGCTCCTTTGCAGTCAGACGGAATTCATTTTCAGACCTTGTCTTTATTATGACCGGCACACCGCCTGCCATTACCGTCATAGGCTCATAGCATACAAATGACGGCTGCGGTATGAGTACCTCATCACCGTCCTCAATCAACACACGGATGCACAAATCTATTGCCTCCGAGCCTCCGACTGTCACAAGTATCTCCTCTGCCGGGTCATATTCCACATCAAAACGTCGGGAAAAATACTTGCTTATCTGACCCCTAAGCTCGGCAAAGCCTTTGTTCGGAGAATACCAGGTTCTTCCTCTCCTTAGAGATTCTATGCCCTCCTGACGAACGTGCCAAGGTGTTGTGAAATCGGGCTCACCGATACTGAGTGAAATAACATGATCCATTTCATTTGCTATATCGAAAAATCTTCTTATTCCGGAGGGTTTGAGTTCCTGTATTTTTTTATTCAGCAAAGTTGTATAATTCATTATACTATCATACTCCTTTGTTCATCATCTTCACTTTCATCGTGGAAAACTATACCACCCTGCTTATAGGTATTAAGTACAAAATTCGTTGCTGTACCGATGACCGCATCAAGCGTGGAAAGCCTTTTTGAAACAAATTCCGCTATCTCCTGAATGGTACTTCCCTTGACCATGGCAATAAGGTCATACCGTGAGGAGGCAGCAAGATATACATTTTCCACATTATCATATGACATAACTATTTTTGCTATATCGTCAAAGCCTGTTTCAGCCTTGGGAGTAACCTTCAGTTCTATTATGGCCCTGACACCCGAATCGGGCAATTTCTCCCAGTCTATAAGAGTTTTTGTACCCTTTATTATACCGTTTTTCTTATATTCTTCAATCTGATTCCTTACCGCCTGTTCACTTTCACCGAGCATTGCGGCAAGCTCTGCTGTTGTAAAATCCGCATTTTCATTCAAAAGTTCCAAAAGCTTATACATAAATCTGACCCCATTTCCTGATTAAATAACTATATTATATATCAATTTGCAATTTGTGTCAATTCGTAATAAAAATATATAATGAGTGAAAATTATATTCATCAAAATTAATCCGATAAATATTAGAGCCTGTTTTCTGTCTTATCCTTAAGATAGCCTGCCAAAGCATTTAGAATATCCTCTTCGACTTTATCAGTCAGTACAAGGGGCACTTCGGTTTCCACAGTATCTTCATTTTTCTCTTTATCATGCATAAGCTGAATATCGTCGAGCTCCGTTACAAAACCATGTCTGTCCAGTATATCCTTTGTAACAGCTATTATTTTTTCCTTACTCTTATCTGTCCACAAAAGCTCCAATCCGATTTTTTCGAGCTTTTCCATAGGAACATGATCAGCAATACTGACAAGACCCCCTCTAAGCCTGTCCTTCACAAGTGTTTTGTAGTTCACTTTAATCCGATCAATACACAGGTACAGTTCATTACTGTCCTCCGCTGCAAACAAACGACCTACAGTTATATGCTTACCGTAAATATTCTTTGTAAGCTCCTCGTTCAGCTTATCCTTAATCCTAATAGAATACGCATTAATACACTGAACCAGTATTTCATTCTTAGTCGTTTCCGAAAGCCGATTCATCAAATCCGAAAATACATACAGAGCTGCATCATCCAACTTCTGAATAAGTCGGATAATCATATTATCGGATTCCATAGAATTAATCTTCTCCTTAACCGACGGAAATATCTGCCGGAAGGTTTTGTCATAATCAATATTGCTGATTTTAATACTTGCCGATAACATAACACACTCTCCGTTTAAATCATATTATTTATTATCTGTAAATCATTACGATCACGTTAAGATTCTCAGCTCTGCGTAACAACCCTGACGGTGTCGAAGTCAAAAACAAAAATAATACGGTTAATTCTCCATAGATTTATCTTTTTTCGCAGGCACCGCAGTTACTGCATCCGTTACAACTCAGTTTCATACCGCAGCTGTTACACCGTTCACGAAAATAAGGTACATACAACTTATCCTTCGGAATTGGATATCCCCAATCATCATAAAGCTTAAAATCTATAGGCTTCCCCTGATAGCTCAATCCCGAAAGGTAAGCCTGCCGGCTTTGCAGACTGTTGCCCTCTATTTTATACAGCCTGCCGTCCTTTATAAATCTGCGGCCCGTGCCGCAAAAAACAAATGTAACATTGTAATTTACACATTCCTGACGCAGTGATTTTACCCATTCATAATTACATGGTCTTGCTCCGTCATAATTTTCTCCGTCACAAAGGACCTGCTCAATCTGACCATATTTTAGGTATTTTTCAATACTAACCTTACCAATAAACGGTGCACACATTACCCCCTTATGCCTGAAAGGTAATTCAAGAAGTATAGGTATACGCTCATCTGCCCTACGCTGATTTTCGGCTGTTACATTAAAAAAAATATTATCCCAGCCTCGTCCCCAGTTATACGGGAGGTGATTTGCAACACGCTCCGGACGCTTCGTCAAAAGAAAAAACTTTACATCCTTTCTCTGCCACATTATTTCCCATACCTCATCTCTCCATGCATCCGCCTCCTCAAGGAAAAAATCAGATGTCATGCAAACTCTTATCATTTCTCCGCTTTTTACTTTATAATTCCCATTTCTGTCCCTTTGAAGAGGATATCTGAAATTCGTTTTCGTCCTGTAAATATCAGAACCGTTTTTATCACGCATACGGTCCATAAAAAACATATAACAGTTGTCACAACCTTCGCTTTTCTTACGGCATCCATGCCAGGGATTCCATATGTCATGCATAGTTATCATCTCGGTTTCTTTATACTGTAAAAATCCCACAGAGCGGGAAATCATGCTGTTTTAAGGCTGTTGTAAATTAAGATGTACGGAGAATTTTTAATACGCACAGTTATTTTACGGATATGATGCAAATTTGTTCAGGTAGGCCGAAACATTCCCACACTGCATTATGCTGCTCATAATACAGACTCCGCTTGCACCGGTATTTCCGAGCAGCACAGCATTATCTGCATTAATACCTCCGATACCGTATACGGGAACAGATACGGCTGCACAAACATTGCTTATAAATTCAAGTCCTCTGCCGGGCAGACCTTTTTTACATTCCGTATCAAAAACATGACCTGCAATAAGATATGTGCAACCAAGCTTCTCCGCTTCAACAGCATCCTCTGCGGAATGGCATGATGCGCCGATTGTGATGAAAGATTTCTTCTGCTTTTCACTCATTTTTCTCAGAACATCCAAAGGTAGGTGTATTTCTTCTGCACCAAGCCCCTCCGCAACCTTGTAAAAATTATGGAGAATACAGGGCGTACTGTACTCCGAACAGATTGAAATAACATCGGCGGCAAGTGATTCATATTCCGACTCCGACAAATCCTTTTCCCTCAGAATTATTCCGTATGGGTGACAAGCCGCAATCTCACGGATACGCTCAAGAAAATCACCTCGACACAGTTTACGGTTTGTAATACATATAATATCAGACATACAGATAATCATTCAGGACAGGCTGGAGCCCTTCCTTTGAAATATCACTGTACATCCTGTCAAGGCTGCGGCTGTCACATATTTCAAACTGTTCGTCACCCTCTGCGTCCCCCGACTCCTTTCCCGTATATTTGCTTTCATGATCGCCTATACCCGTCGAAACACCGGCAGATACCTTTGTTGCGGCTATTTTCACTATGCCGTTGCGAAACTCCGCACTTTCCCTTGAAGAAACTGTTATACCCACAAAAGGCAGAAAAATACGGTAAGCACAGATAATCTGACAGAGCTGCTTTTCACCTACATCGTGCGGATTTATTTTGTTATTATTAAGAATAGGCCGCAGTCTTGGGCATGACAGCGACATCTCCGCATGAGGGTATTTTCTCTGTAAATAATAAACATGAAGAGCACTTGCAAGTGCATCCTTACGAAAATCCGAAAGACCGAGCAGTGCGGAAAATGCTGCTCCACGCATACCGCCGCGCAATGCTCTCTCCTGTGAATCAAAGCGATAGGGCCATACCCTCTTATGTCCGAGCAAATGCAGTGTTTCATATTTATCCGCATCATAGGTTTCTTGGAATACTGTAACATAATCTGCACCACATTCATGAAGATAACGGTATTCATCCGTATTCACAGGATATATTTCAAGCCCTACCATACGGAAATACTTACGGGCAAGCTTACAGGCTTCTCCGATATATGTAACATCACTCTGACTGCGGCTTTCACCTGTGAGGATAAGAATTTCCTCCATACCGCTGTCTGCGATAACTCTCATTTCATGCTCAATCTGTTCCATTGAAAGCTTCATGCGTCTAATATGATTATAGCAGTTAAAGCCGCAATAAACACAGTAATTCTCACAGTAATTTGCAATATACAGCGGAGTGAAAAGGTACACTGTATTTCCGAAATGCTTGCCGGTTTCAATTCTTGCCCTTTCCGCCATCTGTTCCAAAAACGGTGCGGCGGCAGGAGAAAGCAAAGCCTTAAGGTCCTCAATACTGCACGTATCATGCTCCAATGCTGCCCTTACATCCCTTGCGGTATATTTTTCGGGACAGTATTCATTCATCTGTGATATAACCTTCTCACAAATATCGGACTTTATCTGTTCCATGCCCGGAAGATATTCCATATGATTTTTACGGCAAGTCGGGTCATTTTCCAAACGGTGCTTTCTCTCAAGAGCCTCCGCCGACAAACACCCGGAATCTACAAAATATTGACTTTCCATTTTCTTCCCCCCTAATCACGCAAAAATCCCGTAAGCGGATCGGATGCGGAAGACCCACGGGCAAGCACACGTCCAAGACCGGATAAATAAGCCTTTCTTCCCGCTTCAACAGCCTGTCTGAATGCCGCAGCCATCAAAGGAAGATCTCCGGCTGTAGCAAGTGCGGTGTTAGCCATAACTGCCGCCGCACCCATTTCCATAGCTTCACAGGCCTGCGAAGGTTTGCCTATGCCTGCGTCAACTATGATAGGCAAATCAATTTCATCAATAAGAATCTGTATAAAATCCTTTGCAGCCAGACCTCTGTTTGAACCTATAGGCGCCGCCAAAGGCATTACCGCTGCGGCACCGGCATTTACGAGATCTCTTGCCGCATTAAGATCGGGATACATATACGGCATTACAACAAAACCCTCTTTTGCAAGAATTTCTGCAGCCCTTATTGTTTCCGCATTGTCCGGAAGAAGATATTTTGCATCACGCATTATCTCAACCTTTACGAAATTACCGCATCCAAGCTCCCTTGCAAGCCTTGCAATACGCACTGCCTCTTCTGCATTCCTTGCACCGGAGGTATTCGGCAGAAGTGTTACTCCTTTCGGAATAAAATCCAGAATATTTTCTTTTTCCTTAGTATTTGCACGGCGTACGGCAAGTGTTATAATCTCAGCCCCGGCATCACGCACGGCCGCATCAATAAGGCTGAGAGAATATTTTCCCGAACCGAGAATAAAGCGGGAATTAAACTCATGTCCTCCGATTATCAATTTATCATCCATTTAACATCATCCTTCTTAAAGTTAAAAATCAGTTTTACCTGCAATTATCCTTATAACAGCATGAGCCTGATGTGCCGCACAAAGCATTACTCTTGACGACATCAGACCCATACCGTCCGATATATCGCTACTTTCGTCCCCGCATATCATAAAATGTGGGGTGACCTTTCTTGTCTTTATGAGGTTAGCCGAGCCAAGACCTGCCATTCCCGAACCGGAAATAAGGTATTTATCCGGCATCATTTCAAAAATGCCGTCAGCCAGCATAGACTTTTCTTCCGCACGGTCGAATGCTTCGCATATGATATCAGCATTATTTAGAAGATCATACATATTATCCTTTTTGATTTTTACATTATGTACCTCAACCGTCAGGTACGGGGCAATTTCGGAAAGATTTGCGGCAAGCGCAACAGTTTTGTCCATACCGATTTGTACCGCCTTATACTGCTGCCTGTGAAGATTTGTTATATCCACCTTATCAAAATCAATCAGTATAAGCCTGCCTATTCCCACTCTTGCAAGACTTACTGCAATATTGGAGCCGAGTCCTCCCAGGCCGCATACAGCTACGGCAGCCTTTGACAGCTTTTCCTGTAACTGCTCTCCATGTCTTTCAATGAGTACCCTCTGCCATTCATCTCTTGAAGGAAGCATTATCATCCACCTCCGACAAAGCTTACTATTTCTATGGAATCGCCGTTCTGCAATACAACATCATTATAGGCTGACTTTGGAACAATTTCTTCATTGCGTTCTATTACAATTCTTCGTATATCAAATGATGACGTTTCAAGATATTCCGCCAATGTCTTACCGTCAACCGGCAAAAGCTCACCGTTTACCTTTACCATATAACACATCTCCCATTCAATCAGTTTTTGTTATTTACCGTATCCTGTGCAAGCCTTAACAATTCTGCGGTTGCCTTTTCGATATCATCTGCTGCAAAAATTGCCGAAACGACCGCAACCCCATCTATGCCGCTGCCCCTGAGCAGATTTATATTTTCAGCTGATATTCCACCGATTGCCACCGTGGGGATATCCACGGCATCACATATGGCCTTAAGTCTTTCAATCGGCATATTACATACATTTTTCTTTGTTGAACTGCCGAACACCGCCCCGACACCGAGATAATCCGCTCCGTCACGTACAGCCCTCACAGCTTCCTCTACATTATGTGCAGACACGCCGATAGTCATTCCATTCCCGACACGCTTACGTACTTCTGTCGGGTTCATATCGTCCTGCCCCACATGAATACCGTCTGCACCGCATTTTACGGCAATTTCTACATTATCGTTAATTATAAACGGCACATTGTATTCATGACAAAGCCTACATATCTCCACAGCCTCTTTAAGGAGTGCTTCATCATCAAGCTCCTTTTCCCGAAGCTGAACACAGGTAACACCATTTTTCAGTGCTGCTTCAACCTGTTCATACAAGCCCATTCTGCCTGTCCATGCCCTGTCTGTTACCGCGTACAGCAGTATTGCTTTTCTGTCAAATTTCATTCCTTCACCTCGCTCTTAATAGATAAAAAATCGGAGACACCATTAGTATGCCTCCGAAAGAATTTATTGCGGATTCCTACGGCGGCATTACCCGCATCAGGTATAAGGGTCGAAGGTTATACCTTCCTCTCAGCCTGTCACACAAGCTCCCCGGAATAATATTATTATACATTATTATTTTTATAATTACAAGTGTTACAAAGAGGTATTATGTCAGGCATACGCAGTTTAAAAATTTACAGAACCTTTATGAAATTAATTTAAACTGATTTATGCTCAAATAATTTTATTATTTCTATTGACAAAACCGTTTTATTTGATTATAATGTACTTAGACAATAAGTACATTATAAAGGAGGTCGGCTGTGGAGATTATTATAAGCAATAATGCTGATAAACCTATTTATGCACAGATAACCTCACAGATAAAGGCAATGATTATGAGCGGTGAGTTACAAACAGGCGAGCCTATTCCCTCTATGCGTGCATTAGCTAAGTCCATTCATGTAAGCGTAATCACGGTACAAAAGGCATACGAGGATTTGCAAAGGGACGGCTTTATCGAAACAACTGTCGGTCGAGGAAGCTTTGTAGCTGCTAAGAATAAGGACTTTTATCTGGAGGAACGTCAAAGACAGGCGGAGGAGCATTTGCAACAAGCCGCTGACATCGGTCGCACAAGCGGAATATCGTTGGGAAAGCTCATTGAACTGCTTACAATGTTTTATCAAGAGGAGGAATAATTATGGAGGCTATGTTGCAGGTTGAAAACCTCACAAAACAATACAGTAATTTCATGCTTGATCAGGTTTCGTTCAACGTCCCTAAAGGTGCAATCGTTGGATTGGTGGGCGAAAACGGTGCGGGAAAAACCACTATTATCAAGGCAATTCTCAATCTTATTCATAAGGACGAGGGTACAGTCACCTTTTGGGGACAAAAGCTTTCGTCCTCAAAGCAACTGAGGGAAGATATAGGAGTTGTATTTGATGAGATAAACTTCTATCAGACCCTTTCACCCCTCAAATTGGGAAAAATTGCCGGTGCTTCATATAAGCAGTGGGATGATAGCATATATAAAAAATATCTCAGTCATTTTGGTCTTTCTGTCAATAAAAAAATAAAAGAACTGTCAAGGGGAATGAAAATGAAGCTGTCTATCGCAGTTGCCCTTTCACACAACCCAAAGTTGTTGATACTTGACGAAGCAACAAGCGGTCTTGACCCTGTTATGCGTGACGATATTCTTGACATTTTCCTTGATTTTGTGCAGGACTAAAATCATTCTGTACTGCTGTCCTCGCATATAACAACTGATTTAGAAAAGGTTGCGGACCATATTACCTTTATTCACAATGGAAAGGTAGTATTCAGCAAAGCAAAGGACGAGCTGCGTTATAAGTACGGTATCATACGCTGCGGCACTGATTTATTTAATCAGCTTGACAAGACGGAAATACTTGCATACCGTAAGGAAGCCTACCAATGGGATGTCCTTATTGCCGACAAGGACAAGGCAAAGAGAAAATATAAAAATGCCGTGGTAGATAATGCTACTATTGATGATATTCTTATTCTGTACGTGAAAGGAGAGCAGGTAAAATGAAGGGACTTATTCTCAAGGATTTATATAATCTCGCCGGCAATGTCAGATATATGCTTTTTGCTATGATTATCATTGCCATTGGCATTATCCCCACCTCGGACGGCGTAGGATTTCCCATTATTTATGCGATAATGCTCAGTATAATAACAATTAGTACCTTTACCTTTGACGATACCTCCAAATGGACAGGGTATGCACTGACAATGCCTGTTTCAAGAAATGAATTAGTCAAATCAAAATTTATTGTACTTGCTTTTTTCTGTATTATAGGCTGTATATCGGGAATTGTAACTGATATTGTAGGCGGAGCTGTAATGAAACGGTTCGATTCCTATGCGGAAAATATAGGTGTAACTTTCCTTTTAGCCCTTGCCGCCCTCGGAATTTCTCTTATCTTGGGGAGTATATTGATCCCTCTTGCCCTAAAATTCGGGGCGGAAAAGGCTCGTATCCTCATGGCAGCAGTAGTTATTGTTCCTACAATGATGATATCGGCCATTATAATCATAGCATTGTTTACCAACCCGGGAATGGGGCTTATGGAACTTACGGAGCAAAACATATTAATTTTGTTGTGCGGTCTTGTTGTTTTAGCATTTCCTTGGTGTTATGTAATGTATCTGATAAGCTGCCACATTATAAACAGGCAGGAATATTGAATATCATAGGCCCACTCCTTGCTATAACTATTCGGAATATCATTCCATTCATAACAGCTATTTGCTATTTACAAGCTCATAGGCTATAATGATATTGTAAGCAAAAATTTCGGGGTGATATAATGAAAAGAGGATTGTTTATTTTAGTATTATGTCTGCTCGTATCGGCAACAAGTGCCTGCGGAGGTAACAGCACCAATAAGCAAGAAGAAACAACAAAGCAAAACAGTACGGAAATTAATTCCCCGGCTGAAAGTATAGAACAGTCTCAATTAACCATTAGCGAGGAAACGAATAAGTCACTATTACAGGATGTATCTTCCGATATTGAAGCAAGCGAAAGTGGCGCAGGGCAAAATCAATCGAAAAATGAGGATGGAGAAAAACTTATGCAAATGAAAATAAACGATACAGCCGTTTTTGTAGAATGGGAAAATAATGAATCCGTACAGGCTTTGAAAGTACTTTGTACGGAAAAACCATTGATAATTCAAATGTCCATGTACGGAGGTTTTGAGCAGGTAGGCTCTATTGGAACAGATCTGCCGAGGAACGATGTACAGACAACGACACGGGCAGGAGATATCGTTTTATATTCCGGTAATCGGCTTGTTGTATTTTATGGCTCCAATTCATGGGCATACACAAGACTTGGTCATATTAGTGGCATTAACGGAAATGAACTTTCCTCCCTTCTCGGAAACGGAAATGTGACGATTACATTAAATTGATGCATCGGTAAAAAAATGTCAGTACACAGATAAATGATAATTTCGTTAATTTAAAAATGCGTAAGTCCGAAAAATGACTTACGCATTATTTTTTAATATAGTGATACACCGTTGCCGTCCTTCTCCTCACAAATATGGTCAATGCAAGACTGATCCGGTGCCACGCAGTCAGTGGATGCCAAAACTCCTATATTGTGCTTATCCGGCTCGGCAGGATCGCCGTCACAGTCAAAATCTATTGAAAGACGGCTCATTACGTTGACATACACTATTCTCCCACCATTGTCAAGGTAATCCGATACGGAGATTTTCCGGCTTCTTTATTGCCGCTCGTACAGGCTGCAAATGACAGCATAATCAAAGCTATTAAAATAAACCACACATTTTTTCTTATCCTCATTTCAGATTCCCGTATTGTTTATCATCAACCGGTTCAAGCCATTCGTTTGAGCCGTTTTTCCCCGGTACTTCAATAGCTAAATGTGAGAACCAGCTGTCCGGTGCTGCACCGTGCCAATGCTTTACACCTGTCGGAATATTTATACAGTCGCCCGGCTTCATTTCAACGGCCTCCCTGCCCCACTCCTGATAATAGCCGCGTCCTGCAACGCATACAAGTATCTGTCCGCCGCCCTTATCGGCATTGTGAATATGCCAGTTATTTCGGCAGCCCGGCTCAAAAGTTACATTGAAAATCCCCACTTGATCCTTTGATATAGGTGCAAGATAACTCCTCCCTGTAAAATACTGTGCAAAAGCATTATTAGGTTCACCGATCGGAAAAACCATCTGTGAGGCATGGGCTGACTTTGCGTCCTCTGCCTGAGTTTCCTCCGCCCATACCTCCTTAGCCATATTGAATACCGCCCATGCCTTTGGCCATCCTGCATAAAATCCGGCATGAGTGACAACCGCTGCAATTTCCGCTTTTGTAACACCGTGCGATTTTGCATTCTGTAAATGATAAACCAAAGAGGAATCCGTAATTCCCGAGGACATAAGTGCCACTACAGTAATTATGCAGCGTGTCTTTAAGTCGATATCCTGATTGTTCCAGTTCTCACCGAACAGAATATCGTCGTTGTAATGTGCAAAATCGGGAGCAAACTCCCCAAGTGCATTTCTTCCTGCTGTCTGTACAATCTTAGCCATAAGCCTTTCCTCCTTATATTTTTAATGATTTTTTATACCTGCTCACATTTCTGCGTTTTTGCGTGGACTTGCCAATAAAATCAATATATTTTTCACAATTCCCACCTTACACCACATTTCCGGCTTTCTGCTTTCCGTTTTGTGCCATAACACCCACAAGGGCATGAGGAACATATAATTCTTCAAGATAGTCAATTTCATCCTGTTTAAGTCCAATATCAACCGACCTTGCAGCACCGTCAACATGAAATAGCTTTGTCGCCCCGACAACCGGTGCGGCAGTTTTAGTCAGAAGCCATGCAAGAGATATTTCCGTCATGGAAACACCACGCTTTTCCGCCAATTCATCAACCCTTGCAATAATTTTATTGTCGGCATCCGCTGTGGCATCATATTTGAATTTTGCATAAGCATCCTCCTTGAGCCGCCTTGATGTTTCCCCCGGTTTTTTGGAAAGACGTCCTCCTGCAAGAGCACTGTACGGAGTCATTGCAATATTTTGGTCGGCACAGAACGGAGCCATCTCACGTTCCTCCTCACGTGCAATCAAATTGTAGTGTCCCTGAAAAGATATAAACTCAGTTAATCCATGTTCTCTTGCATGGAAATTAGCCTTGGCAAGCTGCCATGCAAAGCAGTTTGAAATACCGATATAACGTGCCTTTCCTGCCTTTACCGCATTATGCAGACCCTCTGTTATTTCCTCCATTGGAGTATGATAATCCCACATATGGTATATATAAAGGTCAACATAATCCATACCCAAATTTTTAAGGCTTTGGTTTAGATAATTCTCAATGTGCTTTTGTCCACTGATACCCGAATCAATTTCATCCTGTGTCCGTGGGGTAAATTTTGTGGCGATAACATAATCGTCACGCTTTGCAAAATCCCTCAGTGCCCGGCCGACGAACTGTTCACTTGTGCCATTCTGATAGACTATAGCTGTATCAAAAAAGTTAATCCCAAGCTCCAAACCATGCTTTATGATCTCCCTTGTCTGCGTTTCGTCTACCGTCCAGCTGTGCTGTCCTGTTTTCGCATTTCCGAAGCCCATACAGCCCATGCAGATACGGGAAACCATAAGGTCAGATTTGCCAAGTTTTATATATTTCACATTTTCGCCTCTCTTCATGGATTTACAAAGACTTTCAAAGCCGACGCATTTCCTGCATGTACCGGTTGCTTTGCATTACGGTCAGTGTAAATTACCTAAATACTGTGACCGACACACTGTATACCGTTCAAGCCGCACAGCATCTCCTCTATCGCATGGTTTTACATACTTTTTCTCAAAATATCTATAATCTCATCACGGTCGAGGACTTTATATCCTCCCTTCATAATAAGCGTTGCATCTGCAATTCCCCCGATCATTTCATCGGTAACGCCAAGCTCGGATATTTTCATCACAAGCCCAAGCTCGTTCATCCAGCCTTCCATTGCAGAAAGACCTTCTTCGGCAATCTGCTCATCGGTTTTGCCTTCTTTGGATACACCCCAGACATTCACAGCAAAACGCACGAATTTTTTCAGGCCGTATGGTATGATATGACGGTAATAGGGCAGAGAAACTGCCGCCAAAGTCATACCGTGGGTTGCATCTGTGTAAGCACCTACCGCCTGACCGAGCATATGCACCATCCAGTCGGTAGACTTTCCACGGGAAACAAGCGTATTCAATGCCCACGTTGCAGTCCACATAATGTTTGAACGTGCTTCATAATTCTGTGTATCTTTATTGGCTATACGGCTTGAATGAATGACTGAACGCATCAGACCTTCGCTAATGTAGTCGCTGGTGTTATCGTCCCCACCGGAAAAATACTGCTCGCATATGTGGTTAAAAATATCATATATACCGGCAACCATCTGATAGTGTGGCAGTGTAAGGGTGTATTTCGGGTTAAGAATTGAGAACCTCGGCATAATACTCTCGTCTGCGAACACATGACCGATTTTCATTTTTGTTTCACGGTTGGTAATAACCGCTCCCGCATTCATTTCCGATCCTGTTCCAACCATTGTCAAAACACAGCCGACAGGAACGATATTACAGGTCGGCTCTTCAAAACGCTGATAGTATTTTTCCCACGGATCTTCGTCACAGTTGACGGACACCGAAACAGCCTTCGCATAATCACATACAGAACCGCCGCCCACGGCAAGCAGCAGGTCTGGATTGTGGTTTCTTGCAATCTTAATGCCCTCATACAGCTTTTCAAGTGTCGGGTTAGGCATAACGCCCGAAATCTCGGCTACATTCTTTGCAGCTTTTTTTAAAATTTCCGTCACCTCACCATAAATTCCGTTTTTTTTGACAGAACCTCCGCCGTAAATCAGTACGACATTTTCTCCGTACCTTGCAAGCTCGGTCTCAAGGTATTTCAGTGATTCGTCACCGAAATATAATTTTGTCGGGTTACAGTAAGCAAAATTTCCTAACATAATTTTTTCTCCTTTTCTGTTATTCTCCAAGCAGCTTTTTCGCACACTTGTAAATGAGTTCATAAATTGTATGCTCAATAAAATGGGTACCCGCCAATTCCATTGCCCTTTTCTGTTTATATGTTACTACCGCATAAGGGTAGATACCAAACATAAAAGGAAAAAACGCATATATAAAATTGTTAATCTCCTCCCTGCTCATATCGGAACAGAACTTTTGCAAAAGCCTTTTAACAGACTGCATGGAGCCGCTGTACGCTTTTTTCAGCTCAATTAGATTTTCAAGCCGGCTGCCTGCCTCTGTATCGTAGTGGTTCATGGAGAGAAGTTTGAGAAGCCGCTCACGTTTTTCCAATGACGAAGCAAGAGCATTTGCCAGTCCGCCCTTTGTCATTGTTTCATTCTCATTAAGTATCACTTCCAGATCGGCAATCCAAAGCTCGTATTCCTTTTGCATAAGAGCAAGGAAGATTTCTTCCTTTGTTTGAAAATAATTATAGATTGATGTGCGTGTAAAAGAAGTTTCCGTGCCGATTTCCTTTATCGTTATTTCCTTAAAACTCATTGTTTCATAGAGCTTTGCACAAGCGGTGATAATTTCTTCCTTTCTCGCATTCGTCAATTCCTCCGAGCCTTTCGGCATGGTATACCTCCTTATCTTTCCGAAATTTTTCTTGATATTTTCGTTATCCTCTGACTTACAGCCAATACTGAGACTATGTCAGTATTCAGTATATTCATTATAGTTCTATTCTGACACGATGTCAATATATAATTAAACTTTTTATTAAGAAAATTATTATTGTACCTTGAACACAATTCAACACAGTTAAGAGTAGGAATAGAACCGCATAATAATCAAAACCACCCGCCTAGAGGGTGGTTTGCTATACCCCTAGAAGAGGTAGTACAGCGATAAGTAATGCTGTATTTATATTAATTACAATACACACATACTAAAAATATCATTCAGACCTCCGTGCCTTGTCAGCCTTTCTTTGAATAGTCAGCATCTTTATTATTTCATTAGGCTTTGGCGGATTACCGTACATAAGTACACCAATCCTATATATTGCTGCCGCAAGCATACCCAGTAGATATACCTCTATGATCTGTACGATCAGCGATACACATATTTCCCAAACAGCAACATCCGTAAGTGAAACACGGACAAACATTGCCAACGGTCCGCTTATCGGCAGGTAGGAAAGTATGTTGAGGATACTTCCCCCCATATCCTCGGACTGCACCATGAAAATAAGTGCAATATATACTGCTGAAAGCACAAACAGAACAGGACTTGTCAGAGTACTCAAATCCTCGGACTTCGAGGCAAAGGAAGAAAAGGCACCAAGCAAAAATGCAATCATAAAATATCCGATTATAAAGAATACAAGGAAATATATGATTGTCTGTATGGGAAGGTTAAAGTATTGTGACATAAATCCGATTATATTCCCTCCCAAGCCTGACGAAACCACCGCTATTCCCGTTAGGGCAATGAGCGTAAGCTGTGTGAGGCCTGCAAGACCCGATCCGATAACTTTGCCAAAAATAAGGTTAGAGGGCTTTGCACAGGTGATCAGCAATTCCATTGCTCTCGTATTTTTCTCTGTAACAACACTCTGTGCAACCAGTTGTCCGTATGATGCAACTGCCATAAACGATATACACATGAGCAGATATACCGGCAAAAAGTTTTTAGTCTGATCCGTACCTGTTGTAATAGTATTAAATGTTACCTCGGGATTAAGTATCTTTGAAGCTTCTCCGGACTCAATACCGTAATTTTCAAGGCTCTTCATGCTGTACATATTTTTCATTATGTCAACAAGTGATTCGTTGTTCATACTGAAAAACGAATTATTTACTGTTACGTATGTAAAACTCAACTCACTGTCTATTTTTACGGCAAAACTGTATTCTCCGGAATTTACTTTCTCTTTGAGTGCATCTGTATCCTCATTGGTAATTTTTATATCAGAATCCGGATAAAGTGCAGAAAACTCCTTCTGAATAGTTTTTTCATCATATACACCGCTGTTTACAGCAATAATGCTTTTTTCTCCATCCTCACCGTCTGTACTGCTGTCATCCGAAAAAAGAGAGGGAATAAAAACTATAAGGAGAACTGCAACCATAAGAGTAACCGTAATAATGATAAATGCCTTATTCTTGACGCAACTCATGTATTCAAATTTCAGTATTTTAAGTAGTTGTTTCATATTGCTCCCTCCGTATATTCAACAAATATATCATTAAGTGACGGCTCACGTACCTTGAAAGAGTCAATGTCAAATTTCTCTTTCAGCAAACCTTCCATAAGCTTCATCTTATCATCAGGTCTTTTCAGCTTAACCCTAACTACGGAGTCCTTTTCATTGGTTTCAACATCAGTGCTGATTTCATTCAAGCTTCTTATTACAAACGGTGCAATCTCATCAAACTGCACGGAGCCTATTTCAATCATATTTCTCGGATAGCTCCTCTTTATATCGTTTATATTGCCGCTAATCACTATCTTACCGGAATTAAGAATTGCAATATTATCACAAAATTCCTCTATGTAATTCATCTGGTGGCTTGAGAATATAACCATGGCACCTTCTGCTATTACCTCCTTTATGACATCCTTGAGAAGCATCGCATTTACAGGGTCAAGACCTGAAAACGGCTCGTCAAGGATAACAAGCTGAGGGTTACACAGAAGTGTTACTGCAAGCTGTATTTTCTGCTGATTACCCTTACTAAGCGTTTCAAGCCTTTTATCTTTATATTCCGACATACCCATTCTTTCAAGCCAACGTACTGTATTTTCAGTTGCCTGCTTTTTGCTCAATCCTTTTAACATACCAAAATAAATAAGCTGCTCCCCTATTTTCTGCTTAGGATAAAGTCCCCTTTCCTCGGGAAGATATCCTATACGCAGCTTATTTATGTCAAACGGCTTTCCGTCAATCAGTATTTTTCCGCTGTTTTGATAGAAAACCCCCATAATAATTCTTATTGTAGTGGTTTTTCCGGCTCCGTTCCTTCCGAGCAGACCGAGTGCTTTCCCACTTTCGGCTGTAAAGGAAATATCCTTTAGAACTTCCTTTTCACCAAAACTTTTCGTCAGATTTTTAATCTCCAATTTCATTCAAATCACCAACTCCTTCATAATATATATTTTTATTCATGAATTTCCCTATATCCTCGTTATAGAGATTTACAGCAAGCAAAAGCTTTGCATAGGCACTTTCTTTATTCATATCATACAGCGGTAATGCCCCGTTTTTCAGCATTATATCACTTGTTTCATACATACTCCCCGCACTGTTATGAAACGAACACATATACATTGGTACACTCTTAACTTTACACCGTTTGAGTAGTGTTAAGGCTTTTCGGTTTACAGTTGCCGAATGATATGTCAAGTGCAAAACGGCACCTGTATTTTCATCAAGAATGATTTTATCATAGTCGAGTGATGGATAAGGCATTATCATACAAACGGATTTTTCAAAACGGACACTTCTAAGCTCCGTCAGACTTTTATGTGTTTCCAATAAGCCAATGTCAAAATCACAATTAGTCCTAATTTTTCCGCTGCTGTCAATAAATGCAAGCGGTTTCCCGTCAGACGGGGAAAAACGGTCGCTTATTCTGTCAGCCTCATTTATTCTTGTAGGCATATATACCTCAACACTGTCCTCAGAACCGCTTCCGTATACCGTATAGACTCCGCCTTTTACATTTTCGATAAGCCGTGCAGCAGCATTGAAATTCATCAATGCATTACTGCGTGGGTCATCTGGAATATAATTCGCCGCCGTAATCACTATGGGAATATCAAGATGATTAAGGCACATTCCGAGCATAGCAGAGGAATAGGAAAGCGTATCACTTCCGTGTGTTATTATCATACCGTCAAAGCCTGACAAATCGAGAGAAAGTATATAATTTATAAGATTTTCCCAATGCCTGACATCAAGATTTTCGCTCAATATATTCATCGGAAACTTTATTTCAAAATGACAGTCATTATGCCCCGCTTCATACATCTCAAGTACTCTGCATTTTCCGCTGTCCGTGCCGATTATACCGTTTCTGTTCACGCTGCCTATTGTCCCGCCTGTCAGTATAAGCAAAATATTTTTCATCTCGTCATCTCCGTCAAAAGATATGTATTGCGGAATTATAAAGTCGACCAATCCTACCGTTTTTTATCATCATATATTTTCTTTTCAACATAAATCATCATTTTATTCCTTATAACTGCATAAATAATAAAACCTATAACAGGTATGAATACAATAAGAATTATATGTTTTTTTACATATACGAATACGCAGAAAGCTATAAACAGCACAATAGAAAAAACCATAAAGAAAATATGCTCCCTAAGCCATTTTCTTTTCCAATAAACAAGCTGTTCATCCGGTGAAAATGCTGATTTCTTTTTCTCATGACTGATTTTCCTGCTAATCTGCCTATTATCCTTACATTTGCCTGATAACAAATCATCAACACTCACATGGAATAAATCCGCAAGTATCACAAGCATTTCTATATCGGGCATATAATTACCGTTCTCCCAACGGGATATCGTCTTGTTTGTAACTCCAATCTTCTGTCCAAGCTCTTCCTGCGTCAGACCTTCCCTTCGGCGAAGATATGCTATAAATTTTCCTACTTTTACTTGATCCATAACTCTCACCTCTGTAAAAATTATATCAAATAAATTTTAAATTTGTCTTTACCATAAAACGAGAATTATTGGACATATGTGTCATTGTTTTCCAAACTATCATATATCTCCCTAAATATGATATCAAATCGATATCATTTTGTCAACATTTTTTTGTTATCTGTTCCCAATAATATCAATAATGTAAACTGTAAAGTTTTTAAGCATATATTCATTACAATTTAAAAATCGTAGTTTATAATGTGTGTATTAGTATTATATCATAAATATCATAATTTTCTACATTTGAAAGTACCTTTTTATAAATATTCTTTATGCGGTTGTTTTATCATACTCTCTTTTTTTGAATATTCACTGAAATTTTAAAAATTTAAGTAAATATTTAATACATAATTCCGTTTTGCTTGCTTATATATGATAAGATGTGCTATAATAGACAGGAATGTACACACTATGCATAAGGAAAGGAAAATCTTATTTATGAAGTTTGTTTCATGGAATGTAAACGGACTGAGAGCCTGTATGCAAAAGGGGTTTATAGACGTTGTAAACGAACTCAGTCCTGATTTTATTTGTCTTCAGGAAACCAAAATGCAGGAGGGACAAGCGGAAATTCCGCTTGAGGGCTATAACAAATATTTTAACAGTGCCGAAAAAAAAGGTTATTCGGGAACAGCAATATTTACTCCTCATACCCCCGAAAGCGTCACATACAACGGTATGAATATAGAGGCACATTCCCACGAGGGAAGAATGATAACCCTCGACATGGGAAACTTCTATCTTGTTAATGTATATACCCCTAACGCAAAAGACGGTCTGCTCAGAATAGATTACCGCATGAAATGGGAAACGGATCTGAGAGAATATCTAATGCGGCTTGATAATGGAAAGCCTGTCATTTACTGCGGTGATCTTAATGTTGCACATAATGAAATAGATCTGAAGAACCCCAAGGCTAACAGGGGCAATGCGGGATTTTCGGATCAGGAAAGAAACAAAATAGCCGAGCTCCTGGACAGCGGCTTTATTGACACATTCCGTTTTCTTCACCCCGATGCCGAGGGAAAATACAGCTGGTGGTCATACAGATTTAACGCAAGAAAAAATAATGCAGGGTGGCGTATTGATTATTTTATTGTTTCGGACAGAATAAAGAATAAAATAACAAAGGCAGATATATTATCGGATATATACGGAAGTGACCATTGTCCGGTTATACTGGAAATAGATATTTAGTGTTACGGGTGAACATTTTATAATTATAATATCAAAAATAAAATTAAGCAGGTGTAAATATGATCAAAGTCAAAAACTTGACAAAAACTTATGTCAGAAACAAGGCCCTTGACAATATTAGCTTTTCACTCAACGAAGGCGATATTCTTGGTTTTCTCGGACCTAACGGAGCAGGCAAATCCACAACAATGAATATTATTACCGGATATCTCTCCGCAGACAGCGGAACGATTGAAATTGATGGTACAGATATTATTGAAAATCCAACATTGGCAAAAAAGAAAATAGGCTACCTTCCGGAAATTCCCCCTCTTTACAATGATATGACTGTACAGGGCTATCTTGAATTTATGTTCAAGCTTAAAAAGGTAAAGCTGCCAATGAAGGAACATATTGCAACAATCTGTGATATGGTAAAAATCACAGATGTAAAAGGCAGGATAATAAAATATCTCTCAAAAGGTTATCGTCAGCGTGTAGGTCTTGCACAGGCACTTCTCGGCGAACCGCCGGTACTGATTCTTGATGAGCCGACAGTCGGTCTTGACCCACAGCAGATAATAGAGATAAGAAAGCTTATACGTGAGCTCGGAAAAAAGCATACCGTCATTCTTTCCTCACACCTGCTTTCCGAGGTGCAGGCTGTATGCGACAAAATTATCATTATAAACAACGGCAAAATTGTTACAAGCGGTAATACGGATGAGCTTACCGCCACAGGAAAAGCGACAGCCCGTATGCAGCTCGTAATAGAAGGACGTATGCAGTCCGTCTATTCTGTACTTGAAAGAATAGACGGAGTCACAAGGGTAGATGAGCACGGAGAATGTGAAAAAGGCTGCTACGAATACTTTATTGAGAGCAGCAGAGATGTACGTCGGCTTGTTTTTAGGGCTTTTGCAAAAACCGATTATAATATTCTGTCTATGAAACCTGTTTCCGTATCACTTGAAGATACATACCTTGATATCATTTCGGGAAAAACAGAGGGGGTAAATAATAATGTCAGCGATATTTAAAAGGGAGCTTTGCTCATATTTCACTTCACCCGTAGGCTATGCTGTTCTTGCAGTATTTATGTTTTTCAGCGGTATTTTCTTTTGGGTGCAATGTCTTTATGTCGGCACATCAAATATGTCATCAGTATTTCAAAGTATGTTCTTTATAGTTCTCTTTGTTATACCGCTCATTACAATGAGACTTTTTGCTGAGGATAAAAGACAAAAAACCGAACAGGCACTCCTCACCGCACCTGTAAGTATTGCAGGAATAGTCCTCTCAAAATTCCTCTCGGCCCTCCTTATGTTTGCATTTTGTCTTTGCTCATACATAATTGAGGGAATCGCCCTTTCCTTTATGACAACACCTGATTGGAGCGTAATTATAGGAAATGTTTTCGGGATGGCTTTGCTCGGCTCTGCTTTTTGTGCAATAGGAATATTCATTTCCTCACTTACGGAAAGCGTTATTGTTGCAGCTATTGCTTCATTTGCAATCAATGCCCTGATAAGTCTTTTTGATACTGTATCTTCTACCATTCCTATTGCTTTCATCAAGAATTTTATCAGTTCCCTTTCTTTCCAAACACGTTACGGCCATTTTGCGCTTGGCTTGTTTTCTCTTGCAGATGTTGTATATTTTGTCACGGTAACCTTCATCTTCCTTTTTCTTACGGACAGGGTTATCGAAAGAAAAAGATGGGCTTAAGGAGGGTTTGAAATGTCCGATAAAAATATCAAACAAGCAGACGAAAAAGAAAATATAACAAAAAAGGCGGACTCTAATAAAAATAAATCCGCCAAAAGGTTCAGTATGACAAGAAAATTAAAAAGAAGAATAATATCTCTTGCAGGTATATGCCTTGTTATAATTGCAGCTGTGCTTATTAATGTAATATCCGGTGTTCTTACCGATCGGTTTTCAGTTCTTACGGCTGACATCACAAGCAACGGCTCCTTCAACATTTCCGAGGATACGTTAAAGATTGCACAGACACTTAAGAAAAAGGTATCAATAACCTTTCTCACTGACAAAACAGATTATGAGGCATATGATACATACTGTAAGCAGGCCACAAACATTGCAGATCAGTTGAAGAAAAATTCCAACGGCTTACTTACTGTGGAATATACCGATCTTCTTAAAAATCCAAATATTGAAAATGAATATCAGGACGAAACTCTTGCAAGAACCGACGTTATCATAAAATGCGGAGATAAATATAATGTCCTTAAGGTTGAGGATATGTTTAATTTTGATACATACGGGGAATATCAGTATATTTCCTCCTCAAAGGCGGAGTCTGCATTTGACAGTGCAATATTGAAAGTTACAAGTGATGTTGAAACAAAAATAGCAATACTGACAGATAAAAGTGAGGACAACTACTCCACACTTGAAACAGTTCTTGCTTCCAACAATTATGTGCTTTCGCCTATGAGCATTGAATCTGATGAAATACCCGACAGTGTAGATACGGTTATTGCGTGGGCTCCTACAGAAGATTATAGTGATAAGGCAATAAAAAAGCTTGAAAAGTTTTTGGAAAATGACGGAAAGTATAATAAAAACCTTATTTTCGTGGCATACAGATATGAAATTGAGTGTCCGAAAATAACCGCACTTCTTGCAAAATACGGAATGAAGCTTGAGGACGGTCTTGCATTTGAAACGGATTCCTCAAGAATGATGTCACAAAATGATTCATACAGGAATATTGCCGCAGTTTTTGACTCGGATCAATATATATCAAATTACACTGATGAAGACTTGCCGGTGCTTGTATCCATGTCCAGAGCTGTAAGTATAACCGGAGATAATACCGAACCCCTTGTGCAATTTTCGTCACAATCCGGAGTATGTCCATATTCCGCCGGCGAAGACTGGAACTGGGAGGATTATGCTACAGGAAATACGACAGTCATGGCTCAGGGCTTATCAGGAAGTGATGACGGTGTATCGAGATTGATATTTGTCGGTTCAACTCAGATGATGAATGACCAGCTTACAGAAACCGGATTTACAAACAGAAAATATCTGTTCAATATACTAAATGAGCTAAGTCACCGTGAGGACGATGCAGTTTATTTGGAAAATAAAGTAATTACCGAATATGATCTATCATCTGTAAGCACTCAAGCAACAACTGTGACAGGTATAATTATATATGCCGTAATTCCTGTATTGATTTTAGGAGCAGGTCTGTGTGTATTCATAGTACGCCGAAGGAAATAACGGAGGTCAGTCATGAAAAAGAATATACAATTTATTATATTTTCTGCGGCGATTGTCCTTGTACTGGTGGCTGCTCTCATTGTTGTTCTGAATATACCCGAAACAGACGACAGCGGGGAAAAGATTGACTCAGGCTCCGATATACTTTTGTATGATAAAACAGGACTTGACGCAGAGGAAATTACTGTAAAAAACAGTTCCGGCGAATATGTCCTTATCGGCTTTAACTATGCCGAACAGGCAAGCAGCCTCGGATACGAATCTTCGGCAGCGGAATCCTCTGATGAAGAATCCTCGTCTTCCTCGTCCAATAAACGTGTTAATAAAGAAAATGAAGTAGTAAAGATTACTATGCATTATACAATGCAGGGTTATGAGGACATGGAATTATCACAGAATATGACAGACCAGCTTGCCTATCAGTGTTCATATGCCGCCGCAACAATGCTGATTGACAGAACAGGAAAAAAGTATCAAGAATATGGTCTGGATAAACCGGTATCTACTGTCAATGTTATATTCACAGACAATTCGAAGGAAACTCTTTATCTTGGAGATACGGCTCCCGATAGTCAGGGTATATATGTAAGATGGAGCGGAAGCAAGAATGTATATCTCATGCAGCTTGAGGACGTAAATATGTTCCTTATAAAAAAGCTTCAGATGTTCGACAAGACTGTTACCAAGGAATTTAATAATGATGACGATAATAACAGCATAGTAAATCTTACAATATCAGGTACAGGGTATGATAAGGATATAAAAATAGGGCTCGGTGCCGACGCAATGATGACCTCACAGTATGCCATGCAATCTCCCTACCGTGAGGTTTGCGGAAATAGTCTGGTAGAAAGCGTCGGGAAATCCATATACGGAATAACAGGAGAAGAGGTCGCTGCTGTAGCCGTTAAAGATGAGGACAAAAAGAAATTCGGTCTTGATAAGCCATATATGAAAATTACAGCTAAGGCTGCCGATGATACTTCTGTATCCGTTTTAGCCTCAAAGGTCGATGAAGATGGCAACTGTTATGTTATGGCGGAAGGAGGAAACATAATCTGCAAAATGACTGCTGAGGATGTTGATTCTTGGTACGGTATCAAATACAGTGATTTCCTTGCCCTTACCTATTTTATGCCTGATCTTAATAAGGTCAGTTCGGTTAATATAACCTATAAAGGGGATAAGACAAGCTTTAAGCTAACGCATAAGGTTGAATTAAACGACCTTTTTGAAGAAGTTATAATTACAACCGCAACTAATAACGGCAAAGAAATAGATTATGCAAACCTTACAACATTCACCGATAACCTTTCAAACATTACAAGAAAGGAAATGAATCTGAAAAGCCTCGATGGTTATGAGGAAATTGCCTCTTTTGTATATAACTACGAGGGTGATGAGGATATATCGGACACTTTGGTTGTCTATAAAAACGATAAGAGCAGATATGCCGTAACACTTAACGGTATTATTGAGGGAACAACAGACGGTGAGTATGCCGAAAAGGTTTTTGCACAGATCGGCAGGATTGCTCAGAAGGGCGAGCTGCAAAGGCTTGGCAGCAGTGAAGGAGATGAGGAATCCGATAATTCCTCCGACAGTTCGGAGGTAACATCAGATGAATAAGCTTAGGGAGCTTTTCCGAAAATACCATGAGATTATTATGTACCTAATTTTCGGAGGTCTTACCACCCTTGTTAATTTTACTGTATATGCCGCACTGAGATTTTTCGGTGCGGCTTTACTTCCGACTAACATAGCAGCATGGGTATGTGCGGTACTGTTTGCATACATAACCAATAAAAAATGGGTGTTCCGCTCTCATGCCAAAAACAAAGGGGTACTCTTCCGTGAAATTATCTCCTTCTACGGTGCAAGGGTCTTTTCTCTGCTTGTTGAGCTTGCACTTTTCCGGGTATGGACAGATATTATACTTATCTCAAGACCCGAACTGGATACAAACCTTTACGAATACTGTGTCAAGCTTTTTATTCAGGTTATTGTTATAATATTGAATTATGTTTTCAGCAGGTTTTTTGTATTTGCAAAAAAAAAGAAAAAGGATCTGCCAAAATAAAAACGAACCGCCGCATCAAGCTTATCTAAGCTTAATGCAGCGGCTCTGTTTTTTCGGTTTTTAAACAGACTCAAGCCTGTCCTTCCCTCATCTTTGCAAAACATTCACTGCAATATATAGGGCGATCGTCACGCGGCTTGAAAGGAACTACAGCTTCCTTGCCACAGCTTGCACAAACTCCCGTGAACATTTCACGGTTGCCTCTTATGCTGTTCTTCCTTGCGTCACGGCAGCTCTTACATCTTTGAGGTTCATTTTCAAATCCCTTTGAAGCATAGAACTCCTGCTCTCCGGCTGTGAATACAAACTCATTGCCGCATTCCTTACAAACTAATGTCTTATCCTCGTACATTTGTTTTACCTCGCTTTGGTATTAAAAAATTTTCGCCCTACGGACGGAATCGCACCGTCACCTTTGAATTAAGTCAACGCTCTCTATGAGCTACATGGGCATATTCACTCATCTTGCCTATACAGTTCCCTGAGCTTCCTTCTAACTCTCTGCATAGCATTGTCGCAGGATTTTACGGGTATGTCAAGGATTCCGGAAATTTCATCGTATGTTCTGCCGTCAATATACAAAGCAAGCACTTTCAACTCCATATCAGAAAGGTTATCATGTGCGTACTCCATAAGCTCCCTTATCCCCTCGTCAGCCATAAGTACTCTTTCGGGTTCGGTTTGGGGATCACTCCTGTCGTCATTCCGGCAGTCTAACGACACCGCAATGTTATTAATCCTATTTTTGTTATTATTAACTTTCCTTACAGCCGAAATCAAACGGTTCCTTATACATCTTGAGGCATAGGTACTAAAAGATGCCTTGTCTTCTCTGTTATAAGTCTTAGCCGCAGTATGCAGTGCTATAAGACCCTCCTGAAACAGATCCTCTGCTTCAACTCCCATATTGTACAAAGCGGCAGACCTATTCCTTATCACAACAATATAACGGACAGACAATTCTCCGAACGCATCCTGAATTCCCCGATTATATAGCACAACAAGCTCCTCATCACTTAGATGCTCATAATTACTTTGAAACTGAACTTCCTGCATCTATACACCTCTACGTACCTCTTAGTTATCCGTACCCATTAATTGTACACTGTTTTTTTTAATATGTCAATAAATTTTTATAAATATAGCAAAAAGCATTCCAAGTTTTGGCATTTTCACAGAAATTTAAAAGCTGAATTTGTATATTATTACAAACATTTATACGTGTTTATAATTTTTGGAATTTTCATATATTTTATAAGGTAAATTATACCTAAAATACATACAGTATTTTGTCGAATTTTACCAAGATACTAAATATTTCTAACTTAGTCATTGCGGCAAAAGAAAACGTGTTATATAATTTATATAACACAATTAATTGATACTGTGTATGTCTAATTATTTGATTTAAGGAGTAAAAAATGGTAGTCAATGTAAAAAGTATGGGACTTTTCGGAATGGATGCTTTCCCGGTCAATGTTGAAACCGATATTTCAAAAGGTATCCCTTCATTTGATATTGTGGGACTCCCCGATACGTCAATCAAGGAAGCAAGGGACAGAGTACGTGCTGCTATATGCAACTGCGGCTTTGAGTTTCCAAAAAATAAGATTATTATAAATCTCGCCCCGGCTGATATAAAAAAAATAGGCTCCATATATGATCTTCCTATTTTGATTTCACTGCTTCTTGCAAACGGTGCTGTCAGCTTCGATACTGATAGTTCATCATTCATTGGTGAGCTTTCCCTAAGCGGCGAGGTACGACCCGTTGACGGAGTCCTACCCATGGCAATAGAGGCTAAAAAGCAAGGCTGCAAAACCTTTTATGTCCCATCCTCCAATGCAAAAGAGGGTGCAGTCGTAAAAGGACTTGATATTATACCCGTTGAAAATATAGGTCAGCTTGTGCAGCACCTTAAGGGTAGAAAACCGATTTCTCCATCAGTCCCTCTGCCAAACACTGCCGCACCAAATATAAAAGGTATGGACTTTGCAGATGTAAAGGGGCAGTTTGAGGCAAAAAGAGCACTTGAAATAGCAGCTTGCGGAGGGCATAATGTTCTGCTTATCGGAAGTCCCGGAACAGGCAAATCAATGCTGGCAAAGAGAATGCCCTCCATACTCCCCGATATGACATTTGATGAAATGATAGAAACATCAAAAATCCATTCAATAGCAGGAATTATACCTCATGATACATCCCTCATAACTGTGCGTCCGTTCAGAAGTCCTCACCATACCGTTTCCACTGCCGGACTCACAGGCGGCGGCTCAATACCTCACCCGGGAGAAATTTCCTTGGCACACAACGGTGTACTGTTCCTTGATGAACTTCCTGAATTTAACAGGAACACAATGGAGATACTACGTCAGCCTATTGAGGACGGCACGGTTACTATATCAAGGGTTAATGCAACCCTTACCTATCCGTGCTCAATCATGCTGATTGCCGCAATGAATCCGTGCCCCTGCGGATATTTTGGACACCCCACCAAAAAATGTACCTGCTCACAAAAGGCTGTATCTAATTACCTTTCAAAGGTATCGGGACCTCTTCTTGACAGGCTCGACATTCATGTGGAGGTTCCGCCTGTAGAATTCGGGGAAATTTCATCGTCGGAAAAATCCGAATCCTCAGCGGAAATAAAAAAACGTGTTGACAGGGTAAGAAAAATCCAAACTGAACGGTTCAGGGGTACCGGAATCACCTGCAATGCAAGGATTACCCCAGGACTGCTTAATGAGGTCTGTCCTATGGACAGCAGTGCCAAGAAAACTCTGGAACATTCCTTCAATATTATGGGACTTTCCGCAAGGGCATATGACAGAATACTTAAAGTTGCAAGAACTATTGCGGATATGGATAACTGTGAGATTATAAAAAGGGAGCATATTTTTGAATCCATACAGTTCAGAACTCTCGACAGCAAATATTGGAGATAGTCCCAATTATAAGATTGAAAGAAAGGGGGACGTGAATATTCAGAACAGTAATAAAAATCGATGGAATGGTGTGTAAAGTGCGTGAAAATCATGTAAATAATACAATGAGGGATAATTTAAAAGAGATAAAAGTGAATTAATCCATCAAAAGAGGAGAAACCGAGATGATTTCCGAAACAGCATATAACGGGTAACAAATCAAAAAAATCTTTGATTTCTCAGGCTATAAGGAAATGGAGGTTTACTTGGAGCCGTACGGGAAGAAAAAGCTTCCGTTCTACATAAGGCAAGTATTTATGAATGATTCAAATTACATCATAATACATTGACATATTCTAAAAATTCTGTTAGTATATAATTGATAGTTTATGATTTTTTCCGGTCAAATTAATAATCATATAGAACGGAGGCGGATTTTATGAATAAAATGAAACAGTTGATTTTTATTATTATAGGTTTTATTGTTGCTGCACTAGTAATAGGCGGTACTCTTATGTCCGTAAAAAACGATATAAAAGGTCAGGTAGAAAACGGCACTGCCAAAAGCAGCAACAGCTCACAGGCCGTAAACAGCAATATCCAAAATGATATTGTTTTTATCAACGTTACCACCAAATATGTCGGAGGAAAGACATCAAGCGGGTATATTCTTGATAAAAACGGACTAAGATACAATTTCAATTTTTCCGAAAACGGAGAGATGACACCCGAACAGATTTTTGCTGAAGCAGAAAAGTTAATTAAGACAACCAAAGGAGAATTTTACCTCTCCTCTGCGGATATGTCTATTTTATACGATCAGATTTGCAGAATTGACACCAATGCCAAGTTTGATGAGGAAAAGAATAAGCTTGAGGACAACACCATAACTATGTACGGAGTTCTGTATAAAGATGGAAAGACGAGTCTGATCAAAATATATTCCCATGGATATCTTGCAGAAATCCCTCAGGATCCCATCGCACAATCAATAGAGCAATATTTTATACCAAAGGAGAATAAGGATAAAGAGGAAAGCTTAATCAACAACTGATTTGTAGATTTAGATAATTTACAGCTCGGAAAATAAGACCGTGCAGGATTTAAGTTCAAAAAGGGGACGCTCCGAATGTGCACCCACAAAAGGCTGAAGGGTTCAGTAAGGATTGAGAGATTTGCAGAAAGTAAACATAGGGTAAGGTTGCTTTCTGATTTGGATTTGCAGTTTCTTTTTTAACAACTCGCCGCAGTAGGTGTAGCAATATTATTTCCGATAAGCCAACACATTATCTGTGCAACGAAGCATATTGGTGTGCTCTGCAAAAATTTGGCTGCAAGGCTGTATTTATTCACATCCCGACGATAAAATACATAGATGTCGTTTTTATCAAAAGAGTAAAAAAAGTATACGGCTAAATTCTCGGTTGTCTTTGTAATTGGAAAGCAGGGAAACTGTACGGAGAGTTTCCGAAAAGTATAAAAATGGTACAGCACCAATAAACAGTGTTGTACCATTTTTTATCTAAAAAACTTCCTTATCCGAAACTCTCAAAACAGGGCGACCTTTCTGTTCTCATATTATATATATTTTAGACTGTAGAATACCTCCGGAAAAACCGGACCAAAATAATACGCATTCCGCCTGTTTAACGCTCAGTTAAAGGAATGTAGGGTGTGCGTCCGTGTACATTCATATATGCCGGACGTATTATCTTGCTTGGATTAACAAGCTCCTCAATTCTGTGTGCCGACCAACCTGCTATTCTCGCAATAGCAAATATCGGTGTAAAGAGCTGTGTCGGGAGATCAAGCATACTGTATACGAATCCACTGTAAAAATCAACATTCGCACTTACGCCCTTATATATTTTTCTCTCCTTGGAAATTACCTCCGGGGCAAGCTTTTCTACAAGAGAATATAAACGGAATTCTTCCGTTCTTCCCTTTTCCTCGGAAAGCTTTTCAACAAATTTCTTGAATACCCTCGCTCTAGGATCTGAAATCGAATATACTGCATGACCCATACCATATATAAGACCGGCTTTGTCAAAAACTTCACCGTGCAGTATTTTTCTGAGATATTCCCTTATCTCATCCTCGTCACTATAATCCGAAATGTTCTGCTGCATATCATCAAACATCTTGACAACTTTTATATTTGCACCTCCGTGCTTTGGTCCCTTAAGGGAACCCAGAGCAGCAGCCATAGCTGAATATGTATCCGTACCCGATGAGGATACGACATGAGTTGTAAAACTGGAATTATTTCCTCCTCCATGCTCTGCATGGAGAACAAGCGACATATCCAACAGCTTTGCTTCAAGTGCGGTATACTTCGAATCATCCCTAAGCATATACAGTATATTTTCCGCTGTTGAAAGCTTGGGATCAGGAGAATGAATAAACAGACTGTCCCTAAGATAATAATGGCTGTATGCACGGTAACAGTATACGGACAGCACCGGAAAAAGAGCAATAAGCTGCAGACACTGACGCAGCACATTCGGTATTGATGTATCATCCGGATTCGGGTCATAGGAATAAAGCGTAAGAACACTCCTTGCAAGACCGTTCATCATATCCATGCTTGGTGCCTTCAGTATAATATCCCTTGGAAATGACTGGGGAAGATCACGGTATGTGGCAAGCAATTCCTTCATTCTCTCAAGCTGCTTTTTATCCGGAAGTTCTCCAAAAAGCAGCAGATATACAACCTCTTCAAATCCGAAGCGATTATCCTCAATAAATCCGTTTACTATATCCTCAACATCAATTCCACGATAATAAAGCTTTCCGTCACAAGGTTTTGTTTCTCCGTCTACGGTTACAGACGAACAGATTTCCGATATTTCAGTCAATCCTGCAAGAACGCCCTTACCATTAAGATCCCTGAGACCGCGTTTTACATCGTATTTCGTATATAGCTGTTTATCAATAACTCCGTTTTTCTCACAGAGTGCACTGAGCTGTCGCAATTCATCGGTAATGTTAAAGAAGTTTTCATTTTGCAGCAAATACTCGTTCTGCATTTTATCCATCTCCGTTTCAACAAATGTATATTGTTACTATTGTATCATATTTCAAGCTGTTTGTAAATACTTCATTAAAATAATATCGAGCTATTTATACAACAAAAGTAGCAAAGTGACACCGTTTTTTTACAATTACATAAAAAATTTGAATTTTATTTTTCCTTAGCCTCAAAAAGATATAAAGAATTATCGCTGTCACATACACCCAGAAATATTTCGCTCGCCTTACTGTATCCCTGTTTTGCAAGCTGTTTATTAAGCCATGTCATATCAAGACCCCTTCTTTTCAGATTTTCCTCCAGAATCCGTCCGTCCATAATAATTTCAGTCTGTATATTTTCAGGCTTTACCTTGATATCCATATCATTTGGATTGAGCGGACGCTTATCACTTACAGGAAGAATTGAAAGCTTTCCGTTATGCTCAAACACCGCTGTTTGAATATCATTAACATTAAAATATCCTGCCTGTCTGCACATAAGCATAAATTCACTAAGCTCAATTTTTGCTTTTTTCATATTATTCCGGTAAAGCTTTCCGTTGTCCATTATTATAGTCGGTGTGCCGTTTATATATTTCCTGCTTCTTTGGAATCTACTTGCTACAAAGCTGAGAATAACAGAGCATAAGCCGTAAATTATCATAGCTATAAGCGGCTTCCACGGGGATTCAAGCTCTGTTGCAAGCTCAGCTGCGACAGAGCCTATAGTTATTCCTGTAATATAATCAAAAAAGTCCAGCTGTGATATCTGCTTATGTCCTATCAGCTTCGCAATAATAAATAATGAAACAACCGACAATAACGATGTCAGTATTACCTTTACAATATCCATTTCATACCTCCTGACCGCATTTATTATCAGTATGTCCGTAATTTATTATAAAATACATTCAACTGCAATTTCATCAAAAGCTATTGTATAAACAAAAATTTTCCTGTCAACAATTCCGTTACTAAACAAACGGAGGTAAAGTATTATGAAAATTATTTTTAAGGCCTTTTGCTGTGCGGTTATAATTACCTGTATGCTTTCCATGACAGGCTTCAGCGGTGCTTGTCAGGATATTGAGGACAAAGTATTCAGACTTCATATAATAGCAAATTCCGACAGTGAAGAGGATCAGAGCCTTAAGCTTAAGGTAAGGGATGAAATAACGTCATATACCGAGGGGCTTTTTGCAGAATGTAAGACAAAGGAGGAGTCTATTGCGGTTGCCGAAAAAAATATAGACGACATAAGATCCGAGGCAATGAGGGTTATTAAAAAATACGGATATAACTATAAAGTTGATGCCTATGTAACAAATATGGGCTTTGATACAAGAGTCTATGACGATTTTACTCTCCCTGCCGGGAGATATGATGCTTTACGAATCGTTATAGGAGAGGGAAAGGGACACAACTGGTGGTGTGTGCTTTATCCGGCTGTATGTGTACCGTCTGCACAAGATAATATAGGGTCGGTACTCAATGATAGTGAAACAGAAATAGTAACTGATAGTGATAAATATGTCGTTAAATTCAAAATTGTAGAAATTTTTGAAAGTATTGCTGATTTTTTTAAATGGTAATATTCATCAAGGTATCAGTCTACATTGATTAATTATCGTTTATATGATATATTATTTCATATAATTATGTTTCGGGGAGGGATATCCGTGGCTTTAAATTCGACTTGTGCTGTAATATGCTGTTCAAACGGCATTAAAAGGAGTGAAACAGAGAATATTACGCTGCTTGAAAACAGTCTAAAAAAAATATTCTCCGATGTAAGGGAAGGTGAATATATCTTTTCCGGCAATGATACTGTTTCCCCCGCTGCGGCGAAAACACGGGCAGGTATACTTACAGAACTTTTCAGATGCGGAGTATCTAATATATTTGATATATCGGGCGGAGATATTTGCAATGAAATTCTTCCGTATATTGATTACGACACCGTAAAAAAATCAGAGAGCGTGTTTTGGGGATACAGTGACCTTACCGCACTTATCAATGCCATATATTCAAAAACAGGAAAATCAAGTGTATTATATCAAATAAGAAATATTATAAACACACATAGGGATTTACAGGAAAGACGAATATACGATTATTTTAACAGAATAAATAATGAATTGTTCAATGTGAAATACAATATGCTTAACGGATATTATATGAAAGGTATTGTTGTCGGCGGAAATATCCGCTGTTTCCTGAAGCTTGCAGGAACAGAATATTTTCCCGACCTTTCCGAAAAGCTCCTTCTCCTTGAGGCATTCGGCGGGGACGAGGCTAAAATCCGTACATACCTTGCACAGTTGAGTCAGCTCAATGCTTTTGAAAAAATAAACGGTATAATTCTCGGCACCTTTACCGATATGGAAAAAAATAATATCCATCCAACCGTAGAACAAATGGTACTTGACATAACAAATAAAAGTCTGCCTATAGCAAAAACGTATGAAATAGGGCACTCTGGCAACTCCAAAGCTATATTTATAGGAAATGAAATTACAGTTGAATCCTGATACTAATTATCAGTGAAAATATGAACAAACCGATAGTTTTTATTTCAACAGCAATTTTTTTACACTCGGACTATTTTTAATCATATCTATATGTATATATTTTAATGAATTTACTGTTTTTTGTTAATATATAATAAAATATATTGACATAGTCACTTATATCATATATAATATCATTAAAAATATGAGGTGTGTATTATGGAAACTATTACCTGTCCAAAATGCGGCAAACAATTAACCGGAGATTTTGATTTTTGTATAGCTTGCGGAACGAATTTAAAAGACATCAAAAAGAACAATGTTTTGAGTAAGGTTTCGGATACTGTTGCCATTGGAAAAAAAAACAAAAAAACAATTATAATAATATCTATTATAATTGTTTTTATATTGACAGCCGCAATAGCTTCTTATTTTATTATAAGCAACTCAGGTAATAAAGATTTTAATGTGGAAGGTGTCACTGTTGATAATGTTGAGCAATTAAGTGACGATACATATGTTTATCATATGTCAAGCGAACAGAAGAGGTCTTTTGTTGCGTTGTTTGATTTGTATGACGTTACCGAGAACAAATATTTAGGTAATAAATTATTATTGATGGAGGACGGAAGTGCAAGTGCATTTTTGGACAGCAGCCGCTATAAATATAAACCTAAGGGTTATTTTACGGGATGTGAGGTAAATGAAAATAATCTTACTGATATTTTAACTACATACGATTTTATTAATGACTCTGAAAATTCAAAAACAATCGCTGCAGTTGATTTTAATTTTACTCTTGATATATATGAAGACGGATTGCTGTTTTATAATATATTAACAGATGATTCAGCTTATTTTAACAAAGTACTTGCAATATCCGGGGGGAAAGGAACTGTAACAAATTTAATTGAGCTTGATTATGGAGATACATCTCTGAACGTGAAATTTATACCCAAATTCTTTGTTCCTGCTACCGAAACAATAACATATGATTATAACTTCTCTGACGATTTCGAATACAGCGTAGAGCAATATGCTGACTCACAGGTATTCTGTTCAAGTACGCAGACTGTAAATATCAAAAATTATAAGAACGGATTTGTTCTATATTCATATGAGCTTATGAATAATGAAGGAATAACTGATTCTCAGAAAATTAAATATGATTTTGCATCAATAGTCAACGGTAAATGCACAGCTTCAACATTCAATGTTTTACATAACAACACCATGGTAGAACCACAGTTTTATATAAAAGTATACTCCTATTTAAACTGGAAAGAATTTGGTAATCCTCAAAATTCATAAAATACCGGCGAATGTTTCCGCTGTCAATTCTTTATTACTTTGTCGGAATATTAGTTAATAACTCTACCGTAGATTCACCAAAATCGACAAGCAATACATACTTGTATATTACTGCTGCATATACTTTCGCATGAATAAATCAATATAAACACGGTAAGCGAAAATATAACCCTACTTAGTGAATATGCATCAATACCCTGTTATGTGCGGCTATGTATGATAATGCAAACCGTGAAATAGTGACGCTCTCTATGCAAGGGCGTCACTATTTCAATGTTCTTCTTTTGCTGAAATTTCACCGTTTCGGAATTGCCGTAAGAACTTCCCTGCGGATTAAAACTTCTGACTTTTGGAAACTCGCAGGTCTTTTTCAAAAGATTTGACATAAAAATTGACGTTTTATTGTCATAGCCTTTGTCCCGCTTCAAAACATACCCTTAAAGCACCTATCGCACCGCCTTGAAATTTCTTGGGGATTGTGGTATAATCTTTACTGCAATCTATCCGTAACGAAAGAAGTGTAATTTAATATGCCGATAAAGATACAAAACAGCGAGCTTCCAGCATATAAACAACTTGAGGCGGAGAATATATTTGTTATGACTCATGAACGTGCCATAACACAAGATATACGACCACTTAAAATTATAATACTTAATCTTATGCCTACAAAAATAGAAACGGAAACTCAGCTTCTCAGACTTCTCGGAAATACACCGCTGCAAGTGGATATCGAGCTCCTTCGTGCCGCTACACATATTTCAAAAAATGCACCGCTTGATCATCTTACAACTTTCTATAAGACCTTTGAGGAAATCAAGAATAATTATTACGATGGTATGATTATAACAGGAGCACCTGTTGAACTTATGGAGTTTGAGGATGTCGATTATTGGGATGAGCTTTGCAGCATAATGGAATGGTCAAAACATAACGTTTACAGCACATTCCATATCTGTTGGGGTGCACAGGCAGGACTGTATTACCACTACGGTATACCAAAATATACGCTTGATGAAAAGCTTTCAGGAGTATATGTCCACAGAATTATGAATACCTTTCATCCGCTTATGAGAGGCTTTGATGATAAAATACTTATTCCAC
>CANQLX010000008.1 GCA_947624835.1 uncultured Clostridia bacterium | reverse complement strand
TTAATGCTGCTCGGTTCCCCGCCTGACATGGTTCACGTTGCTCTGTCGCACAGCGCCTGCCCGTTCGCATCTTTGAAAGCATGATTCTGTCTTGCTTTATCTGCCACTTTTTCAGCAACAAAGCTATTATACTATATTTAAGACGAAAAATCAATATCTTTTTTAAAAATAAATATAAATACATTATTTCACACATATTAATATATAGATTGTTACCAAATTTATATTTTATAGCAAATAAAAGTAATTATTTCCATGAAAATATGATATAATTTATGTGGGCTGTATAAATATACGTATTATGTTTATGTTTTGGAATTACTCTTTCACACCCTTGGAGGACTTTTTATGGATTGGGAATTTTATATTTTGAATTATATAAGGTATAATTTACATTCGGATATGCTTGATTATGTCATGCCCTTTGTATCCCTGCTCGGTGCAGCGGGAGCTTTATGGATTGCAATAGCTGTAATTGCACTTCTGACGGAAAAATACCGCAGCTTCGGAAAATCCCTGTCTTTTTATCTTATACTCGGATTTATCATATGTAATCTTATCATAAAGCCTGTTGTGAACCGTATACGACCGTACGAGCTTAACAGCACGGTACAGCTTCTTGTATCTCCGGAAATAGATGCATCCTTTCCCTCCGGGCATACATTCTTTGCGTTCGGCACGGCTACTGTATTCTTTATATACAACAGGAAGCTTGGAATTTTTATGTATATTCTTGCTCTGCTTATTGCCGTTTCAAGATTATATTTATATGTTCATTTTCCTACGGATGTAATTTTCGGAATAATTTTCGGTGTAATTACCGCAATAGTATCATACAAAATCGGAAAACCCATATTTACGAATAACGATATGAATAAATTAAGACAGGTTTGAGCCTGTCTTTTTTATTTAGTTATAGATTTTTATATCAATATATGTTATTATAATCATAGAATTATTATAGGGGGGTTAAAGATATGAACATAACACTTTTAGGCTGTGGAAGATGGGGTTCGTTTATCGGTTGGTATCTTGATAAAATCGGTCATAATGTAACGATATGGGGGCTTGAGGATGCTCCCCAGCTGATTGAGCTAAGGGATACAAGGAAGAATAATATGCTCAGTTTCAGAGAGAGCATAAATATAACTTCCGATCTCGAACGTGCCGTAAACGGTGCCCAAGTTCTTATAATTTCCATAAGCTCTCAGGCTTTGCGTTCATTTATGCAGTCGCTTATTAAATATGATCTCAAAGGCAAGAAAATAGTTTTATGTATGAAGGGCATTGAAGCATCCACCGGCTGCCGTCTTACTCAAATTGTTGAGGAATACATAACGGACGAAACCGAGGTTGCCATATGGGTAGGACCCGGTCATCCTCAGGACTTCAGTAACGGTATTCCCAACTGTATGGTTATAGATTCACGTCACGAGGATCTAAAGTCCATGCTCATTGAAGAGTTTTCGAGTGATCTTATCCGTTTTTATGTTGGTCAGGATCTTATCGGAAGTGAAATAGGAGCCGCATCAAAGAACACCATGGGTATTGCGGCAGGTATGCTTGACGGTCTAAACCGTTCCTCCCTCAAGGGTGCACTAATGTCAAGGGGTACAAGGGAGATTTCCAGGCTCATCAAAGCCATGGGTGGAAACGAGCTTTCGGCATACGGTCTATGTCATCTCGGTGATTATGAAGCTACTCTTTTTTCAAAGTACAGTCATAACCGTTGTTTTGGCGAGAAGTTTGTCAAGGGTGAAAAGTACGGTTTACTTGCCGAAGGTGTTGACACAACCAAAGCTCTTGTACTCCTTGCTTCCAAGTACAATGTAGATCTTCCCATATGTACCGGCGTAAACGATGTAATATCCGGCAAAATTTCCGCCGAAAGAGTCCTAACCGATCTATTCCTAAGAACCATAAAACCCGAATTTTAGCGGGCGGGGGTACCCCTGCGGGTATGTTCGCATATCCGCTCGCTTTGCTCGCTACAAATAATTGATATCAAGTATATTCACGCAGCGGCAGTTTGCCTGTCGGTGTGCATATGTGCAGTATCATGAAAGCCTCTTGCGAGGCTTTCCACAATCTGAAATGACAAAATTAATAACTTGAATTTTTCATTGAACTTACAGTTAAACTACCGCATTATTCCATGCAGGCTTGTATGAAAAACTTATTGTTTGTTGCCCTTAGCAGGCTTATGGTCGAGCTGCCGTATTGCTCGACCATAATTTATATAAAAAACTTATTGCTTGTTGCTCCAAGTAAATTAATTGACCTGAACAAAGTAATTACGAATTTGGTGCAACGGCTCGGTGCTGCCGTCCTATGTCCTTGCGATAATGTGCATTTTCAAAGGATATCCTTTGTACTGCGGCATATGCCTTATTCAGTGCCTCGTCAAGTGTTTTTCCGCTTGCGGTTATACCTATAACTCGACCGCCGTTTGTGTAAAATTTTCCGTTTTCGTATTTTGTTCCGGCATGATAGACAACTGCTCCGTCAACCTGTCCGTTATCGTCAAGTCCTTTAATCTCAATGCCTTTTTTATATGCAAGCGGATATCCTCCCGATGCCATAACGACACAAGCTGTGGCTTCCTCAGACCATTCAATGTTAATTTCATCAAGTCTGCCGTCAATAACTGCTTCAATAATATCAACAAAATCGGTCTTGAGCCTCGGCAATACGACCTGTGCCTCAGGGTCACCAAAACGTGCGTTATATTCAATAACCTTTGGGCCATCGGGAGTGATCATCAGTCCGAAGTACAGACAACCCTTAAATGTACGGTTTTCGCTGTTCATAGCTGCAACGGTCGGTTCAAATATGGTTTTTCTGCATATTTCCGCAATCTCATCGGTATAATACGGATTTGGACTTATTGTACCCATACCGCCCGTGTTCAGACCCTCGTCATTGTCGTAGGCTCTCTTATGATCCTTTGAGGATACCATAGGCTTTAGCGTTTTTCCGTCTGTGAATGCAAGAACGGAAACCTCCGGACCTGTAAGAAACTCCTCGACCACAACATTATTACCCGATTTGCCGAATTTTTTATCCTCCATTATTTCTTTGAGAGCCGCCCTTGCTTCATCGTGATTTTGAGCTATAATAACTCCCTTTCCGAGTGCAAGACCGTCAGCCTTTACAACAACGGGGTATTTCCCCTTTTTCTCAATATACTCCATAGCCTTAGTCGGGTCGTCAAAAACTTCGTATTCCGCCGTGGGGATATTGTATTTTTTCATAAGGTTCTTTGAAAATACCTTACTGCTTTCTATTACAGCCGCATTAGCACACGGACCAAAAGCACGTATGCCGTTTTCTGTCAGAGTATCTACCATACCGTCTGCAAGCGGATCATCAGGTGCTACGAAAACTATATCGATCGCATTTTCCTTTGCAAATTTTGCAATACCCTCTTTATCCATAGCACCGATATTAACGCACTCCGCATCACGTGAAATACCTCCGTTGCCGGGTGCGGCATAAATTTTGTCTACCTTTGGGCTTTCCTTGAGCTTACGGATTATGGTATGTTCTCTTCCTCCGCTTCCTACTACCAATATTTTCATATCAATACCTCCATTAATGGTGGAAAAGACGAATGCCGGTAAACGCCATTGTCATTCCGTATTTATTGCAGGTCTCAATAACATTGTCGTCACGGATAGAACCGCCCGGCTGTGCTATATACTGCACACCGCTTCTCTTTGCTCTTTCAATATTGTCACCGAACGGGAAGAAAGCATCAGAGCCGAGAGAAACTCCGCTAAATGTTGAAAGCCACTGTTTCTTTTCCTCACGGGTAAGCGGTTCGGGCTTTGTTGTAAAGAACTGCTCCCATACACCGTCAGCGAGAACGTCCTCATAATCATCCGAAATATAAACATCTATTGTATTATCACGGTCGGGTCTGCGTATATCCTCTCTGAAAGGAAGTGCAAGAACCTTTGGACACTGACGAAGATACCATATATCAGCCTTATTTCCTGCAAGACGTGTGCAGTGTATTCTTGACTGCTGTCCTGCACCAACACCGATTGCCTGTCCGTCCTTTGCATAGCAGACTGAATTTGACTGTGTATATTTAAGTGTAATAAGGGCAATTATAAGGTCACGCTTAGCCTCTTCCGTAAGCTCCTTATTTTCTGTTACTATATTTTTGAGCATATCCTCATCTATTTTGAGGTTATTTCTGCCCTGCTCAAAATTAATTCCGTAAACCTGCTTATTCTCGATTTCTGCCGGAACATATGAAGGATCTATCTTAACAATATTGTACGTTCCCCTACGCTTTGACTTGAGTATTTCAAGTGCCTCATCTGTATAATCGGGAGCTATAATTCCGTCTGAAACCTCTCTTTTAAGCAGAAGTGCAGTCTGTTTGTCGCAGGTATCGGAAAGTGCTGCCCAATCTCCATATGATGACATTCTGTCCGCACCTCTTGCTTTTGCATATGCGCTTGCAATCGGAGAAAGCTCTAAATCATCGACAAAATAGATTTTCTTCAGAGTATCGGAAAGTTCTGTTGCTGCTGCTGCACCGGCAGGACTTACGTGCTTGAATGAAGCGGCGGACGGAAGTCCCGTTGCAGCCTTAAGTTCGGAAACAAGCTGCCAGCTATTGAATGCATCAAGAAAATTTATATAACCCGGTTTACCGTTAAGCACCGTAACGGGAAGTTCCGAACCGTCCTGCATATAAATTCTTGACGGCTTCTGATTAGGGTTACAGCCGTATTTCAATTCAATTTCGTTTGCCATTTGTACTATCCCCTTTTTTATTATTATTTGTTTTTATTTACAATTCTATCCTCATATTCGCCTGTGGTAATATCTATAAATCTTGTATAAAGAGATACCTTATTATCCTCGTCAAGAGCGTTCCAGACATCATTTGTAAATTTGTCTATATCACCGCTTATATTAATAAGTGTGGGTTCGCCCTCGAATGAGGGAATAGGATTTCCGTCACATTTATATGTATGTATAAAATGTCCCTCTCCGGCTATCGGCTGAGCATATTCATAGAAAAAGCGTAATGCCGACTGTTCTCTGCCCTCGCTGCTTTTTAATATAGACAACTTATAGGAAAAATCTCCGTTCGCAAGTTCAACTATACCGGAAATACGTGGTGTGAAATTCGGCGGATCGGGTTCAAACGTGCGTGTGCGGAGTGCCTCCTCAAAGGTTTTTCCCTCAAGCATAAAATTTCTTATTGTATCCGTCTGATCTCCGTTTGTTACTATTGCTGCATTTTCAAGTGTGCGAACCGGTGCATAGATAACAAGTGACGGATCAACAAGTTTTGCAGGATCGAATGCTTGAGTTTTAAGATCCTTTCCCTCGGAAACAAAAATACGGTTACGGCTGTTTTCACTTCTGCCCATAATGAAGTAACCTATTACAGCCTTTTTTCCGTCAGCACTTTTACCGATAATTATACCCCTGCCGGGATATGTTGTTGAAGAAATTTCTTTTACCAAATCTGTCATATCAATAATCCTTTCATTTTTTTTATTATTTTATATACACCCTGTTATTTTTCACTTCGAGTCTGTCATTGCAAAACAGTGAAACTGCCTTTGGAAGTATTTTCCATTCCGCCTGTTCCATTACTCTTTTTTGTAATACTTCGGGCGTATCGTCGTCTTTAACTTCAACAGCCTTTTGAAGAATAATAGGGCCGCCGTCACATACTTCCGTCACAAAATGAACGGTTGCACCCGTTAGCTTAACGCCCTTTTTCAGTGCTTCCTCATGTACACGCAGTCCGTAGTAGCCCTTTCCGCAAAATGACGGAATAAGCGCAGGATGTACATTCATCATCTTATTGGGATATGCCCTTACGATCTGCTCATCAAGTATAGTCATAAATCCGGCATATACCACCAGATCCGCCTTTTCCTCATTAAGAGCGTCAAGCATTGCCTTGCTGTATGAAGCGATATCCCCGTAATCCTTTCTTGCAAGCACACGAGTCTTTATACCGTTGTTTTTTGCTCTTTCAAGTGCATATACATCGGGCTTTGAGGAAATAACGCAGGTAATTTTACCGTTTGTAATAATTCCGCTTTTTTCCGCATCTATAAGTGCCTGCAAATTTGTTCCGCCGCCCGATACAAGCACAACTATATTTTTCATAAGCCGCTTCCTTTCTGTAATTATACCGATACTACAAATACTTTTCAATCAACGGCTGTTCAATAACTTCTTTACCAATTAATGTTACAGCCTGCCTCGGACAACTGTTTATACAGCGGTAACACATAGTACATTTACCCTTTGGTACAGCTCTATTATTCAGTATGTCAATATTGTGCATTGGACAAATCTTAACACACTTACCGCACCCTATACATTTTGAATGATCTATTTTAAGTTTATCGGTGTAATTTTTTGTTTTATTCGGAAAATATAACCTCTGCCCGAAAAGCCCGGCAATATGATAAAAAATTCCCAATCCCTCTTTATCAGGTTTACCATGCAGCAGTTTTTCCGTTGCTTCCGAAATTTTTAATTCTGCCGTCTTAACAATTTCCTTGTTTTGTTCAAGTGACTTTTTAAGTGCTTTTACATCTCCGATACAATCGGGCATTTTTATATGAAGTCCGCCCATTATATTTGCACCGTATTTTTTGAAAAGACGTGCCGAACAGCCGGTACCGTCACCGCTAAATAACCCCATTGTGGAAATAATATAAATTTCCTTATTTCTGAAAATCTCCTTATTTGCCGTAATGTAATCACGGACTATTTTCGGCAGATTGCTGTAATAAACCGGATATGCAAAAACAATAAACTTGTGCCTTTTTATCTGCTCTGCCGACTCCGGCATTTCTATGGAATAAATATCTTCGCTGAATTTACACGCAGCCATAAACCTTTCCAAGCAGAATTTTGTATTTCCCGTACCGCTGAAATATATACCGACAGTATCTGTATTATTCAATTATTACACCCTCATCGCTTTCAACAAGCTCACCGAGAACATATGCGTCCTCTCCGGCTGCCTTGAGTACCTCAATAGACTTGTCTGCCTCCGAAGAATCAACAACAACAGTCATGCCGACACCCATATTGAAAGTATTGAACATATCACGTTCCGGAATATTTCCCGTCTTTGCGATAAGGTCAAATATCGGAAGTACCTGTACATTCTTACGCTGAATTTTAGCCGAGATACCGCTCGGAAGTGAACGGGGAATATTCTCATAAAATCCTCCGCCTGTAATATGGGAAATTGACTTTACCTTAACGCTGTCAAGAAGTGAAAGAATTGCCTTGACATAGATTCTTGTAGGAGTAAGGAGTGTTTCACCGAGTGTTGAACCAAGTTCATCATAGTATTTTCCTACATTTTTCTCATTTATATCAAATACTTTTCGTACAAGTGAAAATCCGTTTGAATGTACTCCGCTCGATTTTATGCCTATCATAACATCTCCCGACTTTTGTGTTGACGGATCGAGTATTTTAGACTTATCCACGACACCTACCGAAAATCCTGCAAGGTCGTATTCGTCCTCGGGCATCATTCCGGGATGCTCGGCAGTTTCTCCTCCCACAAGGGCACAGCCGCTCTGTACGCAACCCTCTGCCACACCCGATACTATTTTTGCAACTTTTTCGGGATAGTTCTTGCCTATTGCAATATAATCGAGGAAAAACTGTGGTTTTGCACCGCAGCAGATTATATCGTTCACACACATAGCAACACAATCTATTCCTATTGTATCATGCTTATCAAGAAGCATTGCTACCTTCAGTTTTGTTCCTACACCGTCCGTACCCGAAACAAGCACAGGATGCTCCATTCCTGCCGTGTCAATTTCAAACAGACCGCCGAAGCCGCCTATGCCGGAAAGAACTCCTTTTGTCATTGTTCTTGCAACATATTCCTTCATAAGCTCTACTGATTTGTAACCGGCTGTTACATCAACACCCGCTGCCTTATAGCTGTCACTGAAGCTTTTCATTATTATACCTCCAAAACGGCTCAGCCGTATTTTTTATTTTATCTTCTGAGAATATTTATCTCTTCTTGATGTATTTGATACGTCAACAGGATAATTTCCCGTGAAACAGGCATCACAGAAACCGAGCCTGCAGCCCTCTGCAATTTCAGAAAGACTTTCCGCCGAAAGAAAACCGAGGCTATCCGCTCCGATATATTCGCATATTTCCTCAACACTTTTTTTACCCGCAATAAGATCCTCTTTCGGTGTAGTATCACTTGTAAGATAGCAAGGGTTTTTAAAAAGCGGTGAAGCAATTCTCATATGTACCTCGCTCGCTCCTGCCTGCTTCAAAAGATCCACAATATGCTTGCTTGTGATACCCTTAAGCATTGAGTCGTCAATCACGATAACCCTTTTGCCGTCTATATTATATTTCAGGGCATTGAGCTTAATACGCATAAGATATTCGGAATTGTTTTTTCTGTTATTAAATGCCCGACCTATATATTTATTTTTAACAAGGCCTGTTGAATATCTTATTCCTGATTCCATAGAATAGCCTATTGCCGATTCTATACCGCAATCGGGTACACCGAAAACTATATCCGCATCAACAGGGTGCTGCTTTGCAAGGAGCATACCTGCTCTTTGTCTTGCCATTGCCACTGATACACCGTCTACCACGCTGTCGGGACGTGAAAAATACACATATTCAAACAGGCATAGTGCTGTTTTTTCTGCTTTTTTTCCCTTATAGCTGTGAAAACCTTCACTGTCAATAACAATCATTTCTCCGGGTTCGACATCTCTTATAAATTCTCCGCCCATGCTTTCAAACACGCACGATTCCGATGCTATAACATAGTTTTCTCCGAGCTTTCCCACGCACAGCGGACGTACTCCGAGGGGGTCACGCACACCGATAAGCTTGCTCGGCGACATCATTACTATTGCATATGCACCCCTAAGCTGAGCAACCGCTTTTTGTACTGCTTCCTCTATGGTTTCGGCATTGAGTCTTGCCCTTGCTATAAGGTATGCCACAATCTCTGTATCACCGTTTGACTGGAATATTGCCGCACCCTGATTGAGGTCATCTCTCAGCACTTGATAATTGGTAAGTGCTCCGTTCATACAAAGTGCAAGCTGTCCCTTTATGTATCTCATAACAAGTGGTGCAAGGTTCTGGTGATCCACTGCCTCCCCGGACGAATATTTTACATGACCGAGGGCTATATTTCCGTTTCCGAGGCGACTGACTTCGGTTTCGGGAAGTGCTTCGGGTATCATTCCAAAATCCTTATGATATACCATATTGCCGTTATTATTTACGGCTATACCTGCACCTACCTGTCCTCTGTGCTGTAAAGTGTACATTGCAAGATAGGTTTCCTCAACGATATTCATTTCATCGTTATTATTATAAATTCCGAAAACACCACATTCATCGTGTAATTCAGACATAAAAATTCTCCTTATTTATTAATAAGCTCGCTGACTTTCTTTTGGATATCTTCGTCTTTTTTTGCAACTCCGTTTTTCATATTAACTTTTTCTGCCGATAGTTTCTCAGCAAGTTTCTCATCGGAAAGTGCGAGCATCTGAACAGCAAGTATTGCCGCATTGTCTGCACCGTCAACCGCAACCGTTGCCACGGGTATTCCCTTCGGCATCTGTACCGTTGCAAGCAAAGCGTCAAGTCCGTCAAAGGTCGATGATTTTATCGGTATTCCTATAACAGGCAGGGTTGTATGAGCTGCAAGAACACCTGCAAGATGTGCTGCTTTTCCTGCCGCTGCAATTATTACACCAAAACCATTTTTACGTGCATTTGACGAAAATGCGGCAGCCTCCTCAGGTGTGCGGTGTGCAGACATGATATGCACCTCAAATGGTACTCCGTATGCGTCAAGCGTTTTGATTGCACTCGATACTGTCGGGAAATCGCTGTCGCTGCCCATTATGACAGCTACCTTTTTCTGTTCAGACATAATTAACTTCTCTCCTCTTTCAATTTTAGAAAAAATATTCCTTATATATTTTATCTTATATTTACGAAAAAAGCAAGGCTATACCGAAATATAACCTTGCTTTTATTATTTTTAAACTCTCGGGGCATTTTTTTCAAGTGCTGCTCTTGCTTTTTCTCTCAATGCCTCTTTTGCCATTTCAGGTGTGACAGGCTGTTCAGTCGATTGTTCCTCACTTAATACATCGGTATTTCCCACCTTTGCGGATTTATCTATATCTCCGTCAACGATAATTTCCTTAAGTGATGTGGCAAGACTTGCCATTGACTGTATTTCCGACGGTACAATAATCTTTGTTGCCCTGCCGTCCGCAACCTTGGCAAAGGTTTCAAGACTTTTCAGTGCAATAACTCTGTCTGTCGGAGCAGCTTCATTTAACATTCTCAAGCTGTCCGCATATGCCTTCTGAACTGCGAGAATAGCCTCGGCCTCACCCTGTGCCTCACGTATCTTTGTTTCCTTTATAGCGTCTGCACGGAGAATTGCGGCTTCCTTATGACCCTCTGCGACAAGGATCTGACTGGTCTTTTCACCCTCGGCATCAAGTATCCTTGCACGGCGTTCACGCTCTGCCTTCATCTGCTTCTCCATTGCAACCTGTATTTCATGCGGCGGAAGTATATTCTTAAGCTCGACACGCTTAACCTTTATGCCCCACGGGTCGGTTGCTTCGTCAAGTATCTGACGTATTCTTGAGTTGATATCATCCCTTGAAGTAAGAGTGTGGTCAAGCTCAAGTTCACCGATAATATTACGCAGCGTTGTTGCACAAAGCGTTTCTATCGCCATTATCGGACTTTCAACACCGTAGGTATAAAGCTTCGGGTCCGTTACCTGATAATATACAACAGTATCTATCTTCATTGATACATTATCCCTTGTTATAACCGACTGCGGCTCGAAATCCACAACCTGCTCCTTAAGGGAAATTTTCTTTGCGATTCTGTCCATTGCCGGTATCTTCATGTGGATACCGTTTCCCCATATTTTATAGAACGTACCGAACCGCTCGATTATATATGCATTCGACTGCGGAACAATACTTATATTTTTGATTATTACCAATAACAAAATAATTCCTACTACAATAAGTGCGATTACACCGGGTTCCATAATAAATACCTCCTTGGGTTAAAAAGACCTTATAAACAACTCAAACAGCCGACACTATGAGTTTTACTCCCTCTATCCGTTCAACACGGACGGACGATCCGATCTCAGGCACCTTTTTGTCCTGCGTTACCGCCGACCAGTCCAGACCCTCGACGCTTACTCTGAATAAGCCTGCGGATTCATCGACTATCTTCGTAACCTTCCCAATTCTGCCGATATTCATATCGGCATTAAATTTTGATTCGGGGAGATTCTTCGTAAATTTCCGCACAAGAGGTCTTGTAAGGATGAGAGTTGCAAAGGTAAAGGCAAAAAACACTATTATCTGTGTTGTCATGTCTATTCCGCATACCTCACACACAAGCGAAGCCACTCCGCCGAAAGCAGCCCATATAGAAACAAGCTGAAGCTGTGTCACTATTTCAAGTATACAGGCAACCACTATTACAAATAACCAAACTCCAAGCATCTTTAAGCACCTCCATACATAGGACGATATACCACACTGACAATATACTATCATATTCTTCGACAAAAATCAATAAAATTCGGCATACAATTTATCGAATTTACAAATTGATAATAATTAAGAAATGAATTATACAAAATCAGTTTCTGTGCCATTTTTTCCGATCCTTTTTACTACGGAGAGCCTCTGCTCTTTGTATGCTGTCATATTTTTCAAATGAAATTCCGTATCTCTTTTCGGCAGCGGACTGTTTTGTTTGATTAGCTGTATTTCTGCCCTGATTTTTCCTTTGTATATCCTTGGTATTTCTTGGACGTATAAGACATTTTTTATCAAAGCCTATAAGATCCGTTCTGTGTGCCTTGGTAAGTGCCTCATGCACAAGCTCATAATTTTTAGGATTTTTATACTGTATAAGTGCCCTTTGCATAGCCTTCCCATGGGGATTTTTTTCAACATATACAGGCTTCATTGTGCGTGGGTCAACTCCCGTATAATACATACAGGTAGAAACCGTTGAAGGCGTGGGATAAAAGTCCTGCACCTGTTCGGGACTTAGGTTATTATCCCTGAGATATTCCGCAAGCTCTATTGCCTCCTTCAGTGTTGATCCCGGATGTGAGGACATAAGATAAGGTACAAGATACTGCGGTTTTCCGAGCTTTTTGTTTATAGCTGCATATTTTTTACAAAATGCCCTGTATACACTGTTTTTCGGTTTTCCGAGGGTTTTCAGCACGGTATCTGAAATATGCTCAGGTGCTACTTTGAGTTGTCCGCTTATATGATGTTCACACATCTCTCTGAAAAAGGTTTCGTCCGGATCTGCCATTATATAATCGAACCGTATTCCCGAACGGATAAATACCTTTTTAACCCCCGGCAATGCTCTAAGCTTTCGCAAAAGTTCAAGATAATCGGAGTGATCCGCTTGCAGATTAGGGCATGGATTCGGGAAGAGACATTGACGGTCGGGACAAACTCCTTTTGTAAGTTGTTTTTTACATGATGGTTTTCTGAAATTTGCTGTCGGACCTCCGACATCATGAATATATCCCTTAAAGTCAGGATCCCCGATTATTATTTCCGCTTCCTTTATTATAGATTCATGACTTCTCGCTTGAATTATTCTTCCCTGATGAAAGGTAAGGGCACAGAAATTACAGCCTCCGAAGCATCCTCTGTTGCTTATAAGGCTGAATTTTACCTCCTTTATCGCATCAACACCGCCGAGGGACTCATATGAGGGGTGATAATTCCGCATATACGGAAGTGCATATACCCTGTCCATTTCCTCAGTCGTAAGCGGATATGACATTGGATTCTGTACGGCAAACAGATTATCATTATACGGTTCAACAAGGCATTTTCCCGAAAATGCATCCGTATTTCTGTATTGTATGCCGAAGCTTTTTGCATAATTCAGCTTATCCTCACAAAGCTCATCATAACTCGGCAGTGTTATATAATCATACAGATTATCGAGGTACTTTGTTTTAAAAACAGTTCCTCTTACAAATGTAATTTCGTCAACGGGAATACCGCTGTTGAGCGAATCTGCTATTTCCACTATTGACTTTTCTCCCATACCGTATGAAAGTATATCCGCCTGCGAATCAAGCAGCACAGAACGCTTCATACAATCGTCCCAGTAATCGTAATGTGCGAGCCGCCTCAGACTTGCCTCTATTCCGCCTATTATTATCGGTTTATCCTTATAGGTTCTGCGGATAAGGTTACCGTAGACAACGGTTGCACGGTCAGGTCTTTTCCCCATAGCTCCGCCCGGGGTAAACGAATCCCTTGACCGCCGTTTTTTCGATACGGAATAATGATTTACCATTGAATCCATATTTCCCGCACTGACAAGGAAGCCGAGTCTTGGCTCGCCGAAAACATTTATGCTGTTTCCGTCCTTCCAATCCGGCTGTGCTATTATTCCTACCCTGTAGCCCTCACTTTCAAGGATACGGCTTATTATTGCCGGTCCGAAGGACGGATGATCCACATATGCATCTCCTATCACATATACAAAATCAACCTCTCCCCATCCACGCTTTTCCATATCCTCACGGCATATAGGTAAAAAATCCTTCATATTCTTTCTCCGTATTATTTATTCAGCAGCTTATCTTCCCATTCATTTTCTTTGAAGCCGACAAGAATAATTTTTCCGTCTATTATAAGCGGTCTTTTTACAAGCATTCCGTCTGTCGAAAGAAGCTTAAGCATTTCCTCATCCGTCATTGTCGGCAGTTTATCTTTAAGCTGCATTTCACGGTAGAGTATGCCGCTTGTATTAAATAATTTCCTTATCGGTATCCCGCTGCCTTCAGTCCATTCGGATAATTCTTCAAATGTCGGGTTTTCATCTTTTATATGGCGGCTGTCATATTTAACATTATGCTCATCAAGCCATTTTTTTGCCTTTTTGCAGGTTGTGCATTTAGGATATTCCAAAAATACCATAATAAATTCCTCCGTTTTATTTGTCTTTCGGTCTTATTGCTTTTTAAAGATTTTTGCAAGGGGGTTTGAATCTATTGCCGCCTTTACCTGCTCATCGGAAAGGTGGGTATATATTTCGGTTGTTCCGAGGTTTTCGTGGCCGAGGATATCCTTAAGCACTCTTATATCAACGTCGCCGTGCTGATACATAAGAGTTGCTGCCGTATGTCTTAGCTTATGTACGGAATAGCCCTGACCGCCGAGTCCTATTTTCTCAAGATACTTATATACCATTTTCTGAATTGCCCTTGTGCTCATGCGGTTGTTTTGGCGGCTTACGAAAAAAGCCCTCTTATCGGTTACACCCTCAATGGGACGTACATTCATATATGCCTCTATTGCCGCTATGCAGGCATCGTTAAGATAAACGGTTCTTTGTTTATTTCCCTTTCCGGTAACCGTAAGCTTATCGCCCCTTATATCGCCTGTATTTATACCCGCCACCTCGGACACTCTCAGTCCGCAGTTGAGCAGGATTAATAATATACATCTATCCCTTATCTCAAATTCGCCGTCCACAGCCCTGACAAGCTCTATGCTTTGTTCAAGCGTCAGATATTTCGGCTGCTGCTTCGGTTTTTTGGGAAAATCCAAGCCCTCTGTGGGATCATTATCTATTTTATGCTGTTTCTCCTTGAGATATTTGAAATATCTTCTCAGTGCGGTTACCTTTCTTGCACGGGCGGCAGCTTCATTTTTTCTGTCACGCATACAGTAATCGAAAAACATGAGTACATCGTTGAAGCTTACGGATTTTACAAAATCAAGATCTATGTCGGAGATATCCGCCTTTTCAATTTCACAGTCCTTCGGAAGCCGCTTTTTCAGATACAGCATATATCTGAAAAACGTACGAAGATCCCTGTAATACTCATCAACCGTTTTTTCTCCCTTACCCTGTATATTCTGTACATAGAGCAGAAACTCCCTTACAATATCGGGAGCCTCCTCAAGATACTCCTTCCGCATTTTTCTCACCCCAAGGTTATTTTATCATTTAATGACGTTTCTTTCAAGAGGGTAAGTAACAATATTGGTTAATATAAATTTGGATTTTTTTAATAATTATAATAATCTCAAAAGGGGGAGAATGTAAATAAGATTGCTGTAAGCGGTAAAAATTATAAAACGGTTGAACGTATTCTTACCGGGAACATCAATGGCAGACAATAGAAAAGGTATCAGGGAAAATTTTATTAAAAATCTCTCTGATACCTGATTTTATTTTAAGACCTGACAGTTTCGAGGTACTGTCAGTCCGTATTTAAGCTTAACCCTTTCAAGCTTTTTAAGAAACGGCTTTGCCGCTATGTATAAAAATAATGAAACGGAAATTGCGTGTACCGTGTCAAACGGTAAGCCGCTGAGATAGAATGTCGCCAAGTTTTCCGCTGTCGGCTCCATATGTGCCATAAGCATTGACGCAGGATTCATAATTCCTCCGTATATAAGAATTGCCGCAAGAAAGCCATATACCGAAAGTGAAAGTCTGTTTCGTGGTATGATATTCCTGCCAAATAAAATGCCTGCAAGAAAGCCAGCCGCACCCATTGAGAACATCTGCCATGGCGTCCACGGTCCCTGTCCGAAGATGATATCGGAAATAAATACTGATACCGCACCAACAAGAAATCCCGATTCCGCTCCGAGGGCAGTTCCCGTTATTATGACTATTGCCATCATTGGCTTGAACTGCGGAAGCATATAGAATACCGTTCTTGACATTACAGCCAAAGCACACATAACGGCTAAAAGTACCTGTTCCCTTGTTTTTATATGCCTGTTTTCAAAGACTCCGAAAAACATGGCTATACATTCAAGTATTATTAAAAGAGAAATAAAAAGATATTTAGAATCATTGAAAAAATACATACCAATAAAAATTGTAAGCGGTACGGCTATAAGCATTACAATTAATGGTAAAATAATGCCCCTGTTTTTATGTCGTATTCGCTGAATTTCTATATTGCCCTCTTTTTTATTCATAAGAACTGCAAATAAAATTATACAAAGTGCGGATATCAGCACTACCGCATAGCATAAAATCAAATTATCTGATACTATGCTCCACCCGAAAGGATTCAATACAGTAAATACAGAAATTAAGAATAATATTACTGCACAAAGCTGCGAAACAGCAAGCGGTGATATTTTTTTATGTTTTTTATCCTCTTTTTTTCCGTTCCTTTGCCTATGACAGTAAAGCCTGCTTATATTATCCTTATTGATTTTTCCCTTGTCCTCATCCGTCGGCAATCCGAGAGCATATAATATATCCGACTTTGTTACTGCATTATCTATTATGCCCCTCGACATTCTCCGTGCGGCTGTGGTATAGAATGTATTTTCCGAAAAAAATATTTTCGGGTTATCTGTGCCTGTAAGCTCCCCGTCAAAGAATAACGCACATCTGTCGGAATATTCCGCACTGAAATCCGTGTCGTGGCTCACGATTATTATACATACACCTGTTTGCGCCAGTGCCCTCAGAATTTCCCCTGTTTCATTCTTTGATTTTACATCAAGTCCTTTTACGGGCTCGTCAAGCAGGAGTATATCGGGCTGTGTAAGTAACAGCTTTGCAAGTGCCGCCCTTTGACGCTCTCCTCCCGAAAGGTCATATGGGTGGCGGTGTCTTAGCCCCTCAAGTCGGCAAAGACTTACTGCCTCGTTGACAAAATCCCTATTTTCCTCGGAATTATCCATAATTTCATGCAAATCCTCCTCTACGGTATCCCTTACAAAAAGTGTCTGCGGGTTTTGAGGAAGCAATGCGATTTTAGGAATATCCTTATTTTTCTTTTTTCTCTCAGCTCCGTCAAGTAATATTTTTCCCTCATACGGGTGCAATACCCCTGCCATGACCGAAAGCAGTGTTGTTTTTCCTGCTCCGTTTCCTCCGAGTATCGAAAAAATCTCCCCACTGTATGCCCTGAGTGAAAGACCCTTGAGTATATCGGGAAGTCCCTTTTCATATCTGTACCATATGTTTTTCAGCTCGATTATCGGTACTTTCCCCTTGTACTTTTCGGATTTTTTATGTATTATCTCATTTATACTTTTTTCCTCTGTATATTCTCTCATCCACACTCTGCCCTCTCCTATTGTAAGAGGTGGTTTTTTCGTTTTTCCCTCTGCTATTGAATATATCTGTGTGCTGATAGGAAGTGCGGCAAACATTTCATTTTTATTTTTATACAAAACCTCAGCAGTTTCCTTTGGCACCGTATCGGATATAATTTTTCCCTCCGACATAACTATTATCCTATTGCTTACCGCATATACCCTTTCAAGGTTATGCTCACTCATTATTATTGCCGTTCCAAATTCCTTATTGATTTTTTCGGTAAGCTTTATAAATTCCTCCGCACCTATGGGGTCAAGCTGTGAAACAGGCTCGTCAAGTATCAATACGGATGGATTCATTGCCATGACGGAGGCAAGGTTAAGTATCTGCTTCTGTCCTCCCGAAAGCTCGCTTATCTTTGCACTGTACCAATCCTTCATTCCGAAAAATGCCGCAGTTTCCGCCGTTCTTTTGCGTATTTCGGAATTGCTCAGCCCCATGCTTTCAAGCCCGAAGGCAAGCTCGCTCCATACACTTTCCGTTATTCCCTGATTGTCGGGCGACTGCATAACAAAGCCTATTTCCCCTGCCTGTATAAGCTCGTCCGTTTCATCAAGAGGTTTCCCCTTATATTTTATATTTCCATCCTTTTTTCCGTAGGGTGCGAGTGCTGTTTTAAGACAGCGTAGGAGTGTACTTTTACCGCTGCCCGAAAGACCGCATACCGTTATAAATTCACCCTCGGAAACGGAAAAGGAAATATTTTCAAGTGCATTTTTCTTTTCCGTGGGATATGCGAAGCTCAGATTTTCGACTGAATATATTTCCATTTTACGTCCTCCGTTATATCGGTAATAAGCGGCAGCAGGCACGACAGGGCAAATACGGCATAAACCGATATTGTAAATATATCCGATTGGGATATTTCAAAATAAGGATAATAGGAATAATCAAGTCTGCCTGCAATAAATACAGTTATTATATAAACATCAGAAAAAAGCGTTATACCGATCGTGAGAATATCCCTTGCATTTATGCGGAAAAGCGTAAAGCAGGTGCGTTTTTTAAGACCATAGCCGCGGCTTTTCATTGAGTCAGCCGTATCGACCGAATTTTCGAGCGACCACTGTATCATAGCGGAAAATATTCTTATTCCGTTGCTTATTCTTGTGAGCGGTTTACCGTTTTTCACATCCCTGCCGAGAGCATATTGTGCGGCACGGACTGAGCTGAGATGTGTTCTGAATCTTGAAATGAAATTAAGTGTCATGGAAATGAGAAGTGCAAGCTTTGGAGAAAATCGTCCGAAAAGATATATTATTCTGTCCGAGGTAAGTATCTTATTTACCGAATAGAACCAATTCACTACACCCGACATAAGTAATGCCGCCGCAAATCCGAAAATAATTGCTTCAAGCGTGAGTGCGTTTCCGTCGGGGAGGTATGTTATTACCGTAATTCCGCCGTGGCTTACAAGGCAATTTATAATTATTATTAATATTGATAAAACAGCCGTCATTCCGAAAATTCTCAGAAATTTCCGTACTCCGCCCGAATACAGAACATAGGCACTTCCTGCTGCAAGTGAGATTACAAGAAAAACAGGGTGCATTATAAGCATAGTAACAGACAGTACGGATAAAAAGAATACAAACTGTGTCAGGGGGTGATATTTCATAAATCCGATATTCATTTTTTACCCCCGATAATAATTTCCGACATCCGCACCGAGGTTACAGGTATAAAGAAATTCAACTTTATCTCCGTCCGATAATTTATATTCGGAGCAGCCTACATTCGGAAATGTACCGTTTACACTGTATGTCCACCCCGAAAGACTGCCGCAGTCAAATTCATACAAATTATTTATTCCCTCTATGTATGCCGCATTGGTCATTGGTGTAATTGAAAATTCAAGGATAATATTGTTATTCCTGCATACTCTTTTCAGCACATCAAAGGCTGACTCCCCCTCCTCAAAGCTCACCTCTGCTTCTTTGATTATATATCCGTCCGACGGCAGAAGCTTACGTTTTTTATCGTTTAGTTCATTATTGTTCAAGGCGGTTGTACAATTTATATAGAAAGTGCAGTAATTACTATCGTCCTCACTGCTTTCCTGTTCGTGGGAAACAGGCTTTGAAATTTCTGACTGTGATTTTTCGGATTGTGAGCTTTTCTGCTCCCCGACCTCGGTCTCCGATTTATTCGTTGCTGTGTTTTCTTTTTTAAAAGTTTCTGTTTCAGTTTTATCATGTACTTCGTTTTCCTCATTTGGTGTGTTGTCGGTTGCAGGGGTATTGATACCCGATTGAGGTTTGTTATATGGTGACTTATTATCATTATTTTGTGAGTCATTATGTGTCGGATTTTTTCCTTCCTCATTATTCACCGTATTCGGTGTTCCACCCCGGGCGGGTGACTCCGCCGACGATGTATCCGAATTTATGTCCGCAGCCCCACCCTTATCTGTTTTTTCGGATTTGCTGCTTATAATACCGGATTCGTTCTTTGATTTTTCTTTGGTTTTATTTTCCGACACAATACTCTCAGCCGCAGATTGAGCATGGCTTTCCGTATTTTCCTCGAAATTGTTCAGAGCGGTATTATTTTCATTATCTACCGTTGATACCTGTAATACTTCCTTTTTGGGGGATGTGGGTATATCTGTTTTGTTGTTATTACCTCCGATGAAAAATGCCGCTGCAAGAACTATTACCGTCACTATGCCGAAGGTAATACCTTTTTTATTTTTATTTAAAAAATCTTTCATTTTCATATCACTTCCGAATATTATGCATATCATAAACAGCAGGCACGTTACAATGCCTGCTGCTCATTATTTATCTGTCAGATTTCGGCTTTTTATATACAAGTACAGCAATAAATGCTGATGCTGCAAGTACTACAAAAACGTAGTATATTATTCCGCTGTCACCTGTTTGCACGGCAGATGTATTTTTACTGCTACTGATATTTTCCGATGACTGTTCGACTCCGCTCTGTCCCTTATCATTTCCCGATTGCTCAATCACGGTTGTTTTGTCGGAATTTTCGCTGTTCTGTGACTGCTCACCGTTTTCGGAAACCTCGCTGTCCTGTGACTGTTCGCTGTTTTCGGAATTTTCGTTATCACTGCTGCTTTTAATATCTGTCATATCATAGAGGCTTGTCCGGCCATTTACCAGACGGTTGTAGGCACACAATGCATAAAATGCCTGATCGGTTGACATACCGTTAGCCATTCCTCCGAGATTGTGTGAAAAAGCCCCCTCTCCGCTTAAATAGAACGAGCAAAGACCGTCAAGTGCACTTCCTCCGCTCTTTACAAAGCGTGTATCTGTATCGGGATCAATTCCGAGAGCGCAAAGGGCACAGATTATCTGAGCACTGTTTTCGCAGCCCGGAGCACCGTAGGAGGTATATGTACCGTCTGCGTTCTGCTTTTCCGAAAGAAGCAGCAAAGCCTTATCCACGGCTTCCGTGACATTTTCATTCTTATCATAATATGGTGCAAGCGACTGTAAAACCATTCCTGTCATATCCGGCTCATAATTATTGCCGAAAAATGCCCAGCCGCCGTCCTCAAGCTGCTTTGAAAGAACGAAGTCTATAAGACCCTCCCTTGTATTCTGCTCTGCTCCCTCAGCTGATGCCGGAATTTCATAATTTTTTGTATCAAGTGCAAGAAGCGTATATACTGCACCGTTTATTCCCTGATTGGTGCAGAAATTATAATCGGAAAGTGCCGATATATAATTTATGCCCCCAAAATCCTCCATATCATAGCCGAGCGAGGTAAGGGTTATTGTATATTTTGCAATATCCGTCGCCCTCCTCAGCTCTGTATTTGCGAGGTACTCCGACAGATTTTTTACATAATCGTTTTTAACCGTATCATCAATCGCTCCAAAACGTGCAAGGGCAAATATTTCCCATTCATTTCCCACAACGGAAAGCTGTTCATTTGCTTTTATGTCAGATGTTGTTTCCTCAATTATTTTATTTATCTCCGTAAGATCCTTCTGCTCTCCGGACGGCTCGGTATTACCCTCCCCCATTGAGGACTGCTCCGCAGGAGTATTAATTTTCAGCTCATAAACGGTTTCCTGAACATTATCCCCGAGATACTGCCAATTACTGTTTCCTATGCCTATGTAAACGGTATCTCCGTCCGAAACGGGGATATATTGTGACCTTTTGTAATCGTTATCCTTATCGGGAGTATATTCGTTTTTATATATCCTGTATCTGTAATATTTATTTTCTGCTGTGGGTGTAACTCTTATGCTGTTCACACCCTCGTTAAGCGTTATTGTATAATCGGTTATATCGGAAGAAAAAGCGTTTGAAAGCTCTGCATTTTCTATTTTAAGTGATTTGAGAGCCGTGCTTGTGTTGTTGTAGTCACTTCCGATATCCACTCCCATATCGAGCGAATATGAAATAAATATCTCGTCACCGTCCGATATTCCAAGCGTTGATATACCGTTATTTCCATACCAGTCATTATAACCGACAAGCCAGCCGGGGTATGCACTGCCCTCAAGTTCCGAACCATCGCCAGATGTAATTCCGTTTACGCTTGAGATATAGCTTCCGTATGTTCCGGATTCTATCGGGTCGGCATAGCCATTTTCCTGCATTACTTCAGTAATAATGCTTTCAGCGGTAGAACCCGGTTCAAGCTCCACCCATTCATCAACAAGCGTGCCCTCCCACTTTGCTCCGTCAGCCACCTTATAGGTGTTGTTTTCAACAACTACTCTTACCTTGCCGTTCTCATTTTCCGCCGACACTGCAAAAGGTAATATTGAGCAAATAAGAGCTGCCGCTGTTGTGCATGACAAAATTTTTGTTTTTGTTTTCATTTTTATCCCTCCGTATTTATATCTGTAAGACTTTCCTCATATGCTGTACTATCAGAATTTTCGGATAAGTATTTTTTATACAACTTTCTTCTTTTACGGCTTCTCTCTCTTTTCACCCTGCTCCTCTCCTTAGCGGACATCCTCGGCGGTTCTTTAAGACCTGCCGCCTCAAGTGCTCTCGGCCATGGTCCGAGCTTCTGTTTTATAAAACAAACCGTATCACCATCAAAATCACTGCGTTTAGGCAGTCTGCCAAGATCAGCATATTTTTGGCGAAGAATATTCAAAGCATAAATTCTTTTGTCCGTATTTCCCATAATATCACCGTAAAAAAGCCTTCTCTGCAAGGATACAAAGAAGGCACAACAGATCATCACACAGCGGAGCAAACCGTACCGAAAAGAAGCACAATCGACACCGTTATATAAAAATCGGCTGCACTTCTTCATCGTCCAAGCTTGCATAACCTCAAATGCGGGAGTATTCTGACTTATGGCACAGAGCCAATCACAGTAATGACGGTTGTTCCGGATTTGCACCGGATTCCCAATTACCTGTCGGTGTACCGCCGCTGTCATGCCTGACCTGATCAAGTACAGTCACTCAGCAGCACCTCGTATATAAATAACCCAAAATGCACACCGTCAGCACCGCATATTGAAATATTAACTTCCCCTATACTATAACATATCCAACCCCACCGTGTCAAGCAGAAGTCCGCTCTTTCACAAAATTCTCTGAATGATAAGCAGGCACGTAACTCCCGGTATTCCGAGAACTGCCGAAACGGAGAGGGAAAGAGGACTTACGGGTACAGTTACATTCGTATATCCCGATATAAGATTTACGCACAGCAGGGCAGCTATCCCCGGCAAAAGGGAAAGCAGGGACGATCTTACAGGATGCTTTGAGTGCATTATCAGATGTATTATAATAAGCGTAAGCATTACAGCCGCACATATTGCGGGTATTATCAGGTTCTCCATAAAAATATCCCTCCATGTCTTTACATAAAAATATGCTTGCATGGGGGATATTTATTACTTCTTTATCATCAGTAGGTGAGGCACGGCAATCCTGTTTGTTCCGGCTGAATATATGCAGTTGTTTCCGTTGAAGATATAGGCAATCACACATACGGCAAAAAAATACGGAATATACTCATAACCAAATATCTCCGCACCGAGAAATATAGGTGCAAGGAGAGTATTTGTCGCCGCCCCGAATACTGCGGTGCAGCCCATAGCAGCCGTCAAGGCAACAGGCATATTAAAAAATACGGCTATAACCGCACCCAGTGATGAGCCTATTGCAAAAAGCGGAATGAATACTCCGCCCTGATAGCCTGCCGAAAGAGTAAGCAGCGTAAGAATAAATATGAGAATAAAATCCGTGTAATACACATCACTGCCGCTAAAAATATCCTTGACAACAGCAATTCCGGTTCCGCTGTATCTGCCCGAAAAAACAAATAGTGATAATGCACTCACAAGTATGCCGATTAAGGCAATTTTAAAATAGGGGTTGGGAATAATTGCTGACAGAAGCTTTTTTGTCTTTTTAAACAGAAATGCGAACAAACCGCCGACTGTTCCGAAAACTACCGCCAATAAAAATATTATTACGACAAGGCTTACACTGAAATCTATATGAATATAGGATCCGAAGGCAAGCTTTTCTGTTCCAAGCAGCCGTGAAACAAAATCGGAGCTATATGCGGCTATCATTGCAGGCAGCAGTGAGGTTACGTCGATATATCCGGGCGAAATCACCTCCACGGCAAAGAATATTGCCGCAACCGGTGTACCGAAAAGTCCTCCGAATGAAGCAGCAAGACCCGTCACGGTGAGTATTTTTGCACAGTCCCTGTTTTTTAGGGAAAGCCTGCCGGATACAAGACTTCCGAGCGTTCCGCCTGTCTGTATTGCGGCATTTTCCGTTCCGGCAATTCCTCCGAAAAGCTGTGTCAGCCATGTTCCTAAAATAACAAGAGGAATGAGCCTGAGCTTTGTTTTTGCCCTCATATCACGCTCATTACCGAAGTCAAGAGATATTGTGTTAGGTTTCTCTCGGCTGAAACGGTCAAAAAGAAAATATATCAGTAATCCCGCAAGAAACAGAAACGGTGTGAAATAAAAGGGATATTCTTCCCTGATGCCTGTCAAAAATGTAAGCACACTTATAAACGCAGCATCAAAGGCACCTGTTATTATTCCTATAACAAGTGCACATATACAGAATATTACGGTATGAACAAGATATATAATGTAATGCCGTATATCCCTTTTCGGAGGTTCTGCTGCTTTAATCCGAGGTATTATAATTTTTTTCTTCATATTTGTATCCGGTATTTGTTATGCTGTAGTATTGTCGGTAAGGTCATTGGCGTCCGAAATTTTATAGCATAATATCATAAGGCTGTCGTTAAGATGTACATTTTCAACTATTATATCATCATAGTGTACGGAAAGGTCGTAGTGGCTGAAATTCCAGTAATTTCTGACACCGACTTTATACAGTCTGTCAGCTATTTCATGAGCCGCATTTTTCGGCACACAGAAAATTGCCGCATCGGTTTTGTTTTCCGAACAGAACCGTTCAAGGCTGTCAAGATCCGATATCCTTATATCCCGTATATTCGTCCCGATTTTTTTGGGATCATTATCGAATATTGCCGTAAGCCTGAAGCCTCTTTTTTCAAAGGACATATGCATTGCAACAGCCTTTCCGAGATTTCCCGCTCCGATAAGTATTGCATTGTAGGTATGGTCAAGTCCGAGTATATGACCTATCTCGTTATATAGGCTTTCCACCGGATAGCCGTAACCCTGCTGACCGAAGCCGCCGAAGCAGTTTAGATCTTGTCTAATCTGGGAGGCTGTGAACCCCATTTTATCCGAAAGCTCCCTTGATGATATACGTATAACACCCTTGTCACGGAGTTCTCCGAGGAATCGATAATATCTCGGCAGACGCTTTATCACAGGGGAGGAAATATTTTTATATCTGTGCATTACAATTTCACCGACCTGATAATTTGTTAATTTTTTGACATAGTATTACAGAAGTATATTAACACATTTATAAAAAAAAGTAAAGTACCCTGCATAAAAGTGCAGGGCATCAGAAAAATATTTTCGGCAGTCAGGTCTTGCCGACGGAAGCATTGTCGGAACTAATTCTTTTTAATAACCCGATTGTTAAAATTCCTTTAATTATATTCGTGTTAAATTTGTGACAGCCTCCGTTGTTATTCCGCAGAATAGCCTGACCTGAATATTAGGAACACGTCTTACCGCTGCCGATATCCTTCCGTTTTACGGCTACACCCGTCTGCCCCATAGGAAACAGCGGAACGCAGCCGTCACGTAAATTTTTTTAAAAAATCAGATATCCATATAACGTGCATACTTGGGCAAAATTCCCGTACCGTCCTTGCTGAAGCCTGCTTTCTTCTGAAATACTCCCGGAAAGCAGTTGCCCTCAATTATAACAGGACCGTTTTCACTTATTGCAACGTCCCAGCCTACATACCTGATCTCCGGCACAACTTCCGCCGCTTTTTCGACAAGCTCAACCGCCTGACTGAACATCGGAACTTTGTAGCCTACTATATCCGTTCCGGTTATCGGGTGCTTTTCATATATAACGTCGCTTTTATCTATCGCAGGCACCTCCACGGTACCGTCGTCCTCAACAAAGGTGTACATTCCGCCGTTTGAAAAATTATCTATAACACCGCCGTTGCCTATTTTGAGTATTGCCTGCAAAAAATATCCCTTTCCGTCTTTGAGGAATGTAAACATACGTATTGTGTTCACAGATTTACTGTAAAGAGTATTCATATCCTCATGCTGTCTTACAAACGACTCAACAAGCAGCTGATTTTTCTGCTTTATCACTTCATATATCTCACGAGCCCCGTTTTCGTCCGTTACCGTATATTTTTCAATACCGCTGCCGCCCTCGCCGTCAACGGGTTTTGCGATTATTTCCTTATTCCTCTGGGTGAATTTAACAAAGTCCTCCGACGAAGCGGTTTTCATATCTATCCAGTCACGGCCCAGATATCCGGAAAAAAGCTCATTAAATTCTATCTTATCGTTAAAGCAGTGAAAAAAGCTTTTGTCGTTATATTTCTTTATAATCTCGTTATTCTTTCCCCGTGTCAGATATGTATTTCTTTTATCTTTTTTTACCTTGTAGAGTTCAAATTCCTGATAATCGTAATAGCCTGCCTGATATTTCATACCGCATCCTATCATATCAAAAAAAATATAAAAAAACGGTTTTTTAGCCTTTTTGGAAACTGCCCTCGCTATTCTGAACATATTTTTGTAATCAAGCTTAATTATTCTGATAAAAAGATATTTTATTCTTCCCATAATTACCCTTCCGACAGTACGGGAACCCCCGCATCACTGTTTTTACTTATCGCTCAGACATTTTACCATTACTGCCTTCTGTGCATGCAGCCTGTTTTCCGCTTCCTCGAATATCTCATCGGCATGAGCCTCAAATACATCCTCGGTAATTTCCTCTCCTCTGTGTGCCGGCAGACAATGCTGTACCATTGCATCCGGCTTTGCAAGTGCCATAAGGTCTGCATTCACCTGATATCCCTCAAATGCCTTTCTACGCTTCTCTGCTTCTTCCTCTTGTCCCATTGATGCCCATACATCAGTAATTACAACATCCGCATCAACAACAGCTTCTTTCGGTGTACGGAACATACTGAACTTATCCCCGTATTCCTTTGCAAAATCGAGAACCTGAGAATCAGGCTCATAACCCTCCGGGCAGGCAACCGAAATGGACATACCGGTTTTCAATGCACCGACAATAAGAGAATTCATCATGTTATTGCCGTCACCGATAAACGACATCTTAAGACCGTTCAGTTTACCCTTTACCTCACGTATCGTCATAAGATCCGCAAGAATCTGGCACGGGTGACAGAAATCCGTAAGTCCGTTGATTATCGGAATCGATCCGTATTTTGCAAGATCTTCTACCTCTTTTTGCTCAAAGGTACGGATCATAATTCCGTCAAGATAGCGTGAAAGTACCCTTGCGGTATCCTGCACAGGCTCACCCCTGCCTATCTGCATATCACGTGAGGAAAGGAACAGCGGCTGTCCGCCGAGCTGATACATACCTACCTCAAACGATACCCTTGTACGTGTAGATGCCTTTTCAAAAATAAGTCCGAGTGTCTTTCCTGCAAGGAGCTTATGTGCTATACCGTGCTTCTGCTCATATTTGAGCTGGTCGGCAAGATTGAGAATGTCAATAATCTCCTCGGTTGAAAGATCGAGCATTTTAAGTAAGTTTTTCATTGGTTTATTCCCCCATAACTGATTTTAATATTTCAAGACCCTTGTCTATCTCTTCATAGGTTATAGTAAGCGGCGGCAGGAGTCGGAGAAGATTTTTTGCCGTAAGAATAAGCAGACCGTTTTCAACGCATTTTGCGGCAACCTCCTTTGCATTATCCTTTTCCGTCACTATGCCTATCATCATTCCCGCATTTCTTATTTCCCTAACATTCGGAAATGTTGAAAGCTTTTCTGCAATATACTCTCCTTTTTTTCTGACCTCGGATAAAAATTCCTCCGATGCCACTCTTGAAAGCACCTCATAGGCAGCCGCACAGGCTATCGGATTTCCTCCGAAGGTCGTTCCGTGCGTTCCGGGTGTAAATACCTCCGAAAGCTTTTCGCTGCACAGGCAGGCACCTATCGGAATACCTCCGCCGAGTCCCTTTGCAAGGGTGATGATATCCGGCTTTATTCCGTAATTCTCGCAGCACAGGAAGCTTCCCGTTCTTGAAATTCCGGTCTGAACTTCGTCAACCATGAGAAGTATATCCTTTTCTGCACAGATACCGCATATTTCCTTTACAAACTCAGGCTTAAGCGGCATAACTCCGCCCTCGCCCTGAATAAGTTCAATAAATATTCCGCATATCTCATCACTTACATGAGCCTTTACATCATCAATATTATTTGCCTCGGCATATTCAAAGCCCTCATCAAACGGAAAAAAGTAATTATGGAAAACCTCCTGACCCGTTGCCGAAAGGGTAGTTACCGTTCTTCCGTGAAAGGAATTTATAAGTGTTATAATCTTATTTCTTCCCTTGCCGTATTTGTCAAAGCTGTATTTTCTCGCAAGCTTTATCGCACATTCATTTGCCTCAGCTCCGCTGTTGCAGAACAGAGCCTTATCCGTTCCGCTGAGCTGACAAAGCTTTTTCGCCGCCTTTATCTGAACAGGTGAATAATACAGATTTGACATATGCTGAATCGTTTCTGCCTGCTCTGTTACTGCCTTTACCCAGCCGTCGTCACAGAAGCCTAGGGAATTTACTCCTATTCCGCTTGTAAAATCTATATATTCCTTTCCGTTTACATCAACAGCTTTCGCACCCTTTCCTCTTACAAGTGCCGCATTGAAACGACCGTACGTATGCATAAGATATTCATTTTCATCAGCTTTTACTTCTTCAAAATTCATCTTTCACCCTCCGATACAGTTTAATAGAACATTGTACCTATTCCCTCGTCAGAGAACATCTCTATGAGAATGGAATGAAGTATTCTTCCGTCTATTATATGTGCTCTCTTTACACCTCGCCGTACTGCCTCAACACAGCAGTCGATTTTCGGTATCATTCCGCCGGAGATTATACCCTCCCTCTTGAGTGACGGTACCTCGCTGACATTTACAACGGGAATCAGTGTGCTTTCGTCATCCTTATCCTTGAGAAGTCCCCTTATGTCCGTCATAAGTATAAGCTTTGCGGCATTAAGCTCGGAAGCAATTCTTGCAGCCGCAAGGTCGGCATTGATATTGTACACTGCACCGTTATATCCGCCTGCAATGGTGGAAATTATCGGAATATACCCGTTATCCGTTGCATTTGTTATCACATCGGTATTAACCTCGGTTATCTCTCCGACAAAGCCGAGATCCTCGGAGGATATTTTCTTTTCCGCCATTATCATTCTTCCGTCAAGACCGCAAAGACCTATCGCTTTTCCGCTGTGCTGTTCAAGAAGCTGAACAAGGCTTTTATTAACCTTTCCTGCAAGCACCATTTGTACTACATCAATGGTTTCCTTATCCGTTACACGCAGTCCGTTTACGAATTTGCTTTCCTTGCCTATTTTATTTAGCATACCGCTTATCTCAGGACCGCCGCCGTGTACAAGAACAACATTTATTCCAACAAGTCTTAGAAGAACTATATCGCTCATAACAGCGTCCTTAAGTTCATCGCTTACCATGGCATTTCCACCATATTTTATTACGATAGTCTGTCCCGAATATTTCTGTATGTACGGAAGTGCCTGTATAAGCACCTTTGCACGGTCCTTGTTTGTTATATCGTTCATTTTACTCATCTCCGCCTTATGTTCTGTAATCTCCGTTTATTTTAATATAATCATATGTCAGATCGCAGCCGTATGCCTCGGCACAGCCGTTTCCGTCATTAAGCTCAACGATTATGTCAATTTCGTCACGCATAAGTATTTGCTTTGCAATATCCTCAGAAAACTCAATTCCCGCTCCGTTTTTGCACACATCTATTTTTCCCTTATCTGAAGCAAAGGAAACATCAACCTTATGCACATCTACATCACATCCGGAGTACCCTATCGCACAAAGCACACGTCCCCAGTTTGCATCAGCTCCGAACATAGCCGCCTTAAGCAGACTTGAGCATATTACAGACTTTGCAACACCTTTTGCATCTTTTTCGGTCTTTGCTCCGCTTACTTTACATACAAGAAGTTTAGTTGCACCTTCTCCGTCTTTTGCCATCATTTTTGAAAGCTTTCTACACACAGCTGTAAGTGCTTCCAGAAATATATCATAATCCTCACCCTCACAGGCTATTTCCTCATTTCCCGCAAGTCCCGACGCCATAACCGAAAGCATATCATTGGTTGAGGTATCTCCGTCTATGCTTATCATATTAAAAGTATCATCGGCAGCTTTTTTAACTGCTTTTGCAATCATTTCAGAAGATATAGCCGCATCAGTAGTAACAAAGCAAAGCATTGTCGCCATATTCGGGTGTATCATTCCGCTGCCTTTTGATATTCCGCCTATTCTTACCGTTTTGCCTCCTATCACAGTTTCCACAGCAACTTCCTTGCTTACCGTATCTGTTGTCATAATTGCCTCGGCAGCATTTGACGCTCCGTTTACGGAAAGCTCCGCAGCCAACTGCGGTACTGCATTTTTTATAGGCTCTATCGGAAGTATCTGACCTATTACACCTGTCGAAGCTACAATTATATCATCAGGACTTATACCCAATGCTTGTGCTGTAAGTTCGCACATTTTTCTTGCCTTAATATCCCCGTCCGCATTACAGGTATTTGCATTTCCGCTGTTTGCTATAACCGCCTGAGCATAGCCGTCCGAGAGATTCTGTCTTGTTACGGTTATTGGTGAACTTTGCACAAGGTTAGTCGTATAAACAGCCCCTGCCGTACACTTCTTTTCACAGAAAATCATACCGATATCACGCTTGGATTTATTCTTTCTTATACCGCAGTGTATGCCTGATGCTTTAAAGCCTTTCGCCTCGGTAACAGAGCCGTCTATAAATTTATATGACATATCAATTCCTCCGTTAATGTTTCTTTTATCATTTATACTTTATTTAAAAGCTCTGATATTTTATTTGCCCTGAGCTTAAAAATCTCATTTGTCTCAAGTACCGATACTGTACTGCAAATCCTCAATGCCTCGCTGAAATAATCTGATTTCTTTATTTCAGCAACCGCATCACTGATAAGTCTGTCATAGACCGCTCTGCTGTCAAGTGCGTGGTCAAAATCATAAAGCGGAGCGACTGATACATATTCGCCTGTATTCGTATCCCTCAGCCAGCCGAAATTTCCTGCGTGTCTGTCGCCGTTTCCCGTTATTGCATCTATTGTCAGCATTTGTGCTCCCTGCAATCCAAGTAACCTGATTATATCGCCCTCGTTAAAGTCATCGGGGTCAATCAGTCCGGATTCATCAGCCTGTTCCAGCATTAAATCTGTATTTGTAAAGTTTTCCGCCATAACTCCGCCGGAAATTCTTTTTACATTACAGGCAGAAACACCGCAGACCTTGCACAATACAGAAACATCCTCCTCTATACCTGCATCCTTATCATATTTACAAAGATACTTTGCCGATATCCATTCCTTTGACAAAAAACCGCCTGTATACAATGTTGGTATTGCACCGCCCCTATTGATATCATATACTCCCTCGCCTTTCCAAAAATCGTTATAGTAGGGACTGACAGCTTCAAAGTCTGACGGACAATTTTCATCCTTTACCCAGTAGCAGTCGCTAAGGCTGAGTGCATATGTTTTCTCATTGATAAGCACCCTGTTTCCCTGACCGAATGTAACACCCTTAAGCTTTCGTGCAAGTGAATTTGTATTTGAGCTGTATCTAAGCTTAAACCATATTTTAAAGGAAGTGCGGCATGGATTTTTCATCATATAACCGGGCAGAAGCTTTTCATTATAAACAACCTCTTTATCAATATCATATACAGGTTTATTTTTACACATCAGAACCATACTTATTACACCCGATTTCCTGAAATATACAACCCCCATGCACCCAAAAATAATAATACTGATTATTTTTGCATTTACCCCAAAGTGCCGGAATTAAACCCACTAATACAGTTTTCATACAAAAAACTTTTCATCTCCGACTTTTCCGCCGTTACATAAAATCCAATAAACAGCCTATAAAAATCCGAATGATATTTTATCGGTACGGACAAAATTCCCTGACCGTTTTCTATCAATATTTTATTTGCCATACAAGATTAGCACTTTTCCATAGACTTAACCTTTAAAATCAAAATGCCGGCGGTACTATAACAAGACCTGTTTTTTCGTCAAGTCCGAAAATTATATTCATATTCTGGATTGCCTGTCCTGCCGCTCCTTTTACCATATTATCAATGGCGGATATTGCAACAAGAGTATTTGTTCTCTTATCGTGGTGAAGTGAGATATCGCAGAAATTGGAATATTTTATATTATGTATATCCGCATTTGCACCATCGGGAAGAACACGGACAAAAAATTCATTTTCATAGAATTTTTCATATTCCTGTCTTATTCTGTCAAAGCTTACTCCGTCATTTATTCTTGCATAGCAGGTTGAAATTATTCCCCTGTTTATGGGAAGAAGGTGCGGTACGAATGTAATTGTCACCTTTTTTCCCGAAAGCTTTGAAAGAGTCTGCTCTATTTCCGGTGTATGCCTGTGATTTGCAACCTTATATGCGTGAAAACCCTCGTTAAGCTCAGGATAATGATTACCCTGACTCGGCTTTCTTCCTGCACCCGTTACACCTGATTTTGAATCTATGATTATTCCCTCAGTGCTGACAAGTCCTGCCTTTACAGCCGGTGCAAGTGCAAGAGGCGCACCTGTGGTATAACAGCCGGGGTTCGCTATGATACGCTTGCCCTTTATATTTTCCCTAAAAAGCTCCGGAAGTCCATATACGGCTCTTTTATGCAAATCATGGTCAACAAACTCACAGCCGTACCACTGCTTATATTCGTCCTCACTTTCAAGACGGAAATCCGCTCCGAGGTCTATAAATGCCTTTTCTGCCTTATCGCACTGTGCGGCAAGCTCCTGTGAAAGTCCGTGAGGAAGCGCAGCAAATATAACGTCACTTTTTTCAACAACCTCGTCCTGTGTTCCACATTCCATATCACAAAGAGTCCTATATGACGGATAAACCTCACTGAGCTTCTTGCCCTCAAAGCTTACCGAGCTTATTGCCGAAATTTCCGCTTCGGGGTGTGTTAGAAGTATGCGTACAAGTTCTGCTCCCGCATATCCTGTTGCCCCTATAATACCGGCCTTTATCTTCATTTCCTTTTCCTCTTTTCCTTATACATAATTGGATATTATAATTTCTCCGTTATTTCTCTCACTCTCTTCACCTGAGCAATAACATTTTCGCTTGCCGGTCCTCCGACTACCTTTCTTCCGTTTACGCAGTTTTCAAGGGAAATAGCCTCATATACTCCCTCATCAAACGTATCGCATATCTTTTTATATTCCTCAATCGGAAGTTCTTCAAGCGTTGTCTTTTTCTCTATGCAAAGTGCAACAAGAGTACCTGTCGCCTTATATGCGTCACGGAACGGAAGTCCCTTTTTGACGAGATAATCGGCACAGTCCGTTGCATTGATAAAGCCGTTTGCCGCCGCCTTTCTCATGTTATCCGTCAGTATGCGCATGGTATCTATCATTGGAGTGAAGGCTGTAAGGCACATTTTTACCGTATCAACCGCATCAAATATTGCTTCCTTATCCTCCTGCATATCTTTATTATAGGCAAGTGCTATGCCTTTCATAACGGTAAGCAGCGTCATAAGGTCACCGAATACCCTTCCTGATTTTCCCCTGACAAGTTCGGCTATATCAGGATTTTTCTTTTGGGGCATTATGCTTGAACCTGTTGAAAAAGCATCGTCAAGCTCAACAAACTTAAATTCCCATGAACACCACATGATTATTTCCTCTGAAAAACGGGAAAGGTGTACCATAATTATTGAAAGTACAGAAGCAAGTTCCATACAAAAATCCCTGTCGGAAACACCATCAAGACTGTTTTGACATATATCGGAAAAGCCTAAAAGCGAAGCTGTTATACTTCTGTCTATCGGGTAAGTTGTTGTTGCAAGAGCACCGCTGCCGAGCGGCATAGAGTCCATATGTTTATATGCACATTCAAGTCTGTCTGCATCTCTGAGGAGCATTTCGGCATAAGCCATAAGGTGATGACCGAATGTTATTGGCTGTGCTCTTTGAAGATGTGTATATCCGGGCATCACTGCTGTGCTGTATTCCTCAGCCTTTTTGCATATTACTTCAATAAGCTCCTTTATCTGAGCCTTTATGTTCTTCACTTCCTTTTTCAGGTAAAGTCTTATATCAAGTGCCACCTGGTCATTACGGCTTCTTGCAGTATGAAGCCTTTTTCCTGTCTGACCGAGCCTTTCTGTAAGTTCTCCCTCGATAAAGGTATGTATATCCTCAGCATTAGGATCAATTACAAGCTTACCGCTGTCTATATCTGCAAGAATACTCTCCAGTCCCTTTATTATAGCGTTTGCCTCACTTTTTTCTATTATACCACATTCCCCAATCATTGTGGCATGAGCAATACTCCCCTCTATATCCTCACGGTACATACGGCTGTCGAATGATATTGAGGAATTGAAATCATTTGTTTTCTTGTCTATCTCTTTCGAGAAACGTCCTGCCCAAAGCTTCATATAAACACTCTCCGTTCTTTGATTTTATAAAACAGCTTTTGTACAAATAAACCTTAATTTACCCGTAGAAAAACCGTTTTTCCCATGGTTCCTAAAAAAGATTTTACGGGGCAAACAATGCAAATCACTGTCTGCCCCAGTGCCTAAACAACTTTTAAATCCACAATTACTCTTTAATAAGACCTTTCTTAGCCTGAACCTTTATCGGAAGTCCGAACAGATTTATAAATCCTGCACTGTCCTTCTGATCGTAAACCTCGTCCTCATCAAACGTAGCTATATCCGGATCATAAAGTGAATACGGAGATGTAACACCTGCGTCAATTATATTGCCCTTGTAAAGCTTAAGCCTTACATCACCCGTAACTGTTTCCTGCGTTGAATCAACAAATGCAGAAAGTGCCTTTCTGAGCGGTGTGTACCACTGACCGAAATATACAAGCTCTGCAAAACGCAGACCAACCTGCTGTTTGAAGTGATATGTATCTCTGTCAAGAGTAATCTCCTCAAGCTTGTTATGTGCATGATAGAGAATCGTTCCGCCCGGAGTTTCATATACACCTCTTGACTTCATGCCAACAAGTCTGTTCTCAACAAGGTCAACAATACCGATACCGTTTTCTCCGCCAAGCTTATTGAGTTTCTTTACAAGCTCTACCGCACCGAGCTTTTCGCCGTCAACAGCAACGGGATTACCTTTTTCAAAGGTTATTGTTACATATGTGGGCTTATCGGGTGCCTGCTCAGGTGATACGCCAAGCTCAAGGAAGCCTTCCTTGTTATACATAGGCTCGTTTGCCGGATCCTCAAGGTCAAGTCCCTCATGCGAAATATGCCATATGTTCTTGTCCTTTGAATAATTCGTTTCCCTTGTTATCTTGAGAGGAATATTATGTGCCTCTGCATATTCTATCTCCTCATCTCTTGATTTGAGGTTCCACTCTCTCCACGGTGCTATAATCTTCATATCGGGAGCAAATGCCTTTATTGCAAGCTCAAAACGCACCTGATCGTTGCCCTTGCCTGTGCAGCCGTGGCATATGGCATCGGCACCCTCCTTGAGTGCAATCTCTACTATTCTCTTTGCGATTATCGGACGTGCAAATGATGTTCCTAAAAGATATTTGTTCTCATATACCGCATCAGCCTTAATTGTCGGGAATACATAATCCTCAATAAATTCCTTATTGAGATCCTCGATATAAAGCTTTGACGCACCTGTTTGCTTTGCCTTTTCCTCAAGACCCTCAAGCTCGCTGTCCTGTCCCACATCGCCCGAAACAGCTATAACCTCACAGTTATCATAGTTTTCCTTAAGCCAAGGAATAATTATAGACGTATCAAGTCCGCCTGAATATGCAAGTACTACCTTTTTAATATCACCCATGATATAATACCTCCGTTAAATTAAATTACTATATCATTATACAACATTTTTGCATAATTTCAAGGAAAATATGAATATTTATTCAGGATCCTGAATTTTTGGTTAATAACACAAAAAAATAAAATATTACGGTAAATTTATATATAAACAACACAATGGATTTACCGGAAAATTTCCAAAATCTAATTATTATCTTATAAGGTTTTTCGGAAATCGGTTGATATATGCATTGATTTATGCATATATACAAAAATTTATGCATATTATGCATATAAAAATTATTAATACAACAATTTGCGATTTACCTGTAACCCTGTGTATGATATAATTTAAAAGGCAATATAATTAAAGGGAGGAATTTATTATGAATTTTACATCAACAGAGGTAAGTAAGCTTGACACAAATTTCTTTAACGCAATCGGAAACGATTGGATGCTCATCACGGCAGGCAATACGGACAAAATCAATACCATGACGGCAAGCTGGGGCGGCAGCGGTGTACTGTGGGGGAAAAACGTAACCTTTGCTTTTGTACGTCAGAGCCGATATACGCTTGAGTTTCTTGATAAAAATGATTATTATACTCTTTCCTTTTTCGGCGGAAACCTGAAAAAGGAACTTGCCTACTGCGGAAAATATTCCGGCAGAGATGTCGATAAAATCAAGGAGACAGGTCTGATCCCCGTAAATGAAAATATTGACGGCAGTAATGCAACATATTTTGAACAGGCAGAGCTTGTACTCGTATGCAAAAAACTCTATAAGCAAACTATCGGTCTTGACGGCTTTATTGATGAGTCAATCATAGATGCACAATATTCAAACGGCGACTTGCACGAAATGTTTGTGGGTGAAATAGTTAAGGCTATCAAGAGGGTATAATATGCAAACTGTACTGATAACCGGTGCTTCAAGAGGTATCGGAGCGAAAACTGCGGAGCTTTTTGCCCGGCACGGATACAGGGTTATAATTAATTACAATAATTCCCGGAACGATGCAGAAGGACTTCTTTCGGGAATTAGGAAAAACGGCGGTGAGGCTGAAATCATAAAAGCCGATGTTTCCGATTCTGCCGAGGTCAATAAGATGTTTTCCTTAATAACTACGGAATACGGCGGAGTAGATATTCTGATAAATAATGCGGGTATTGCTCAAACAAAACTTTTTACGGATATCACAGATGATGATTGGAGCAGAATGATATCAGTAAATCTTAGCGGTGCATTTTATTGCTGTCGCAGTGCGCTGCCTTATATGATACGTCAGCATTACGGCAGAATTATAAATATATCTTCAATCTGGGGACAGGTCGGCGGTTCGTGTGAGGTACATTATTCTGCGGCAAAGGCAGGTATTATCGGTCTTACAAAGGCACTTGCCATGGAGGAGGGCCTGAGCGGAATAACTGTAAACTGCATAGCTCCGGGGGTTATTAAAACCGATATGACTGCACAGCTTTCCGAGGATGATTTCAAGGAATTAGCCGCACAGACACCGACAGGTACAATCGGTACGCCCGAGGACATAGCAAGAGCCGCACTATTTCTCGCCGATAAAGACTCCTCATATATAACCGGACAGGTTATCGGTGTAAACGGAGGATTTACCGTCTGAATATCCTATTTCTTATTTTAACACAGAATAATTCAGGTCGTTTCGGATTTTAATTTTCTGAAACGACCTGTTGTTTTATTCTTTTTTCACCTTTTCCGCTTCGTATATCAAGGCTTCCTGTTCCTTAAGGTATTCCTCACGTTCTCTTGCTTCCTTGACAATTTCTTCGTCCTTACTCATTTCTCTCAGCATATCAATAGTTTCTCTGACCTCCGGAATGTCTGTGCTTTCATACAGCTCCGCAAGTTCTTCCTCGGTTTCTGCATTTATAAGCATCAACCAATCTTCCATTCTTTTTCTGCTCTCTGTGCTTTTTTCCATTTGAGAAACCTCCTTTTTTTAATTTGTATCAATTATTTGTTTTATCTGTTCTTCGGAAAATCCTGCCTTACGCATTTTCTCTACCATTTCATTTATCGCCTCTTTCTTTCCTTCCGTTTTACCCTCGGCTCTGCCTATCTCAATTCCCTCACGCATCGCCCCGTTCAGTGCAGTAGCTTCATCGTGAATACGTCTTTCACGATAAAAAGCCTCTTGCCGTACTTTTTCGTCCGCACTCAGCTCTCTTAGCATTACTATCGTCTTTTGTATTTCCGGAATTGTTGTCGAGTTCTGTATATCCATAAGATCACCCTCCGTTTCGGCATTTATAAGATTTAGCCAATCCTCCATACGCTTGTTTTTTCTTGCATATTTTATTTTCTTCAATTCAAAGAAATGTATCGCAAACTTATCCGACAGCACCTCATGTCTTGTATTTTCCATTACCTTGAAATGCGAGTGATAATCCTTGCAATCAAACTGATTGAAGTTGATGATATTAATACAGATCGTCTGCTTTAGCTGTCCGTATTCCTCGCCTGTTTTAAGCTCATCACTGTACATCTTAGACCAATAATACAGTGTTCTCTCATTGAAATCAAATTCCTTGTTTACCTGCATTTCAATATTTACAATTCTCTCGTCAACCTTAAGCTTGAGATCAAGTCTGCTGAATTTCTGTTGAAAATATTCCGGTGTAAGCTCAACATTATCAATATAAATTGCCTTTATGCTTTCACGGGGAATTTCAAGCAGATCCGATATAAACGTTGCTATGATATCCTTATTATTCTCATTTCCGAAAATCCGCTTGAATATTATATCAAGCTTGAGCATTACTATTTTTTCATCTCTGTTCATTTCCGACACCTCCCTGTTTCTGATTATATTATAGCATTATACATAATAAAAATCTATATGTAAAATAAAAAAACAGGTGTTTCGATACAATAATATGAAACAACCTGTCTTATTCTTATCTGTCAAAAATGAATCAAGTATTTTTATCTACCTGATGAAATTTCTTGAGGTTACCGGTTTTCTGACTTCTTTTTGCAAGCTCGTCCATTACCTCATCAACTGTTATACCCTGCTGTGCCATCATTACAAAAAGATGATATATCAGATCCGATATTTCGAGGACGGTTTCTTTATTATCACCGTTCTTTGCGGCTATGATAGTTTCACTGCATTCCTCGCCAACCTTTTTCAGGATCTTGTCAAGACCCTTCTCAAAAAGATAACAGGTATATGAGCCCTCTTGTTTTTCTTCTTTTCTGCTTATGATTGTTTCATAAAGAGCGTAAAGTTCGTTGTTATTCTCCACTTTGAAATTCCTCCCATATATTATTGAAAAAGCATGAATGACTTCCTGTATGACAAGCAGCCCCCGTTTGCTCAACTGAGATAAGCAGCGTATCCTTATCACAGTCACCCTTTATATCAAGTACTCTCTGAACATGACCTGAGGTTGCTCCTTTGTTCCACAATTCCTGTCTTGAACGGCTGTAAAACCATGTATAACCGGTTTCAAAGGTCTTTTGCATAGACTCCCTGTTCATATAGGCAAGCATAAGTACTTCACCTGTTGATGCCTCCTGTACGATAGCAGGGATAAGTTCGGATTTCTTAAAATAATCATCAATAAAATTAAACTTCCCCATCACAGATTAGCTCCCTTTCCATTATGCTTTGCTGCGTGTGCAACCTCTATTGCCCTTGCAAGATCGAGTGTTCCGGCATATATTGCCTTTCCTGATATTGCTCCGTATATATCAAGGTCGGTAAGATTTATAATATCCTTCAGATTTGCAACACCGCCCGAAGCTATGATATTACATTTAACCGAAGCCTTCAGCTCATCGAGCATTGTAAGATTAGGACCGCTCATCATGCCATCCTTGGAAATATCTGTAAAGATTATATACTGTACTCCAATATCCTCCATACGCTTTGCAAGCTCCGTATATGTTATTTCCGAGGTGTCAGTCCAGCCCTCAGCTGAAACATATCCATCCTTTGCATCTATACCGACTGCTATTTTTGATGCATATTTATTTACAGCCTCACGCACGAACTCAGGATTTTTTATTGCGGCAGAGCCAAGTATTACTCTGTCTATTCCGTTTTCAAGATAAAATTCAACCGACTCCATTGTACGTATTCCGCCGCCGACCTCTATCTTTATATCGCAGTTTTTGCGGACATCAAGAATGACGTCGGAATTTTTTCTTTCTCCCTCTTTTGCACCGTCAAGATCCACAACGTGCATAAATCGGGCGCCTGCATCAACGAAACTTTTAGCGGTTTCAAGCACACTGTCCGCAACCTTGTGGACAGTGGAATAATCTCCTCTGTAAAGACGTACACAGTTTCCGTCTATAATATCAATAGCGGGTAAAACTAACATATATATCAACCTTCCTGAAAAGCTAAGCTTATAAATTCGATATCACAATACTCCTTTTGTAGAGAGCGGCTTATTGCTTGGTGTCTGCATAACGGCAGTTCTCAGTGAATGAGCAAGTGCCTTATACAGTGCCTCAGTTATGTGGTGCGAATTTTTTCCATACATAGCCTTGAGGTGCAGGGTTATTCCTGAATTATACGCAAAAGCCCTCATAAACTCCTCTGTCATGCAGCTGTCGTAACCCCCGATTTTTTCTTCGGGAAAAGCAGCATCAAAAACAAGGAAAGGTCTGCCGCTTATATCAAGCGAGCAAAATCCTAGTGCCTCGTCCATCGGAACGTAAAACGAACCAAAGCGGGCTATTCCGCTCTTATCACCTATTGCTTGTGAAAAGGCTTTTCCGAGAACGATTCCCGTGTCCTCTATTGTATGGTGACAATCGACATCAAGGTCACCCTTGGCATTGATTTTCAGACCAAAACCCCCGTGAACGGCGAGGGAAGTAAGCATATGATTGAAAAAGCCTATTCCTGTATCAATTTCAACCTCTCCGCCGTCAAGGTTCAGCTCAATGCTTATCTGAGTTTCCTTTGTTTCTCTTGTAACCAAAGCTGTGCGCATATTCCGCACTCCTTTCGATATCGTATGAATAAGTATAAATCAATAATCCTTTGTTGTAAATACCTGATAACAAAAACTTAAACATTTTCGGGCAAAATAACAAATCAATTTTTTTTCATCTATTTCTTTTTAGTATGTTTTCGATAATAAATTTCTCAAATAAAACAAGAAATTCTTTATTTTCCTTTTCATTCCCTGTCGTTATCCTTAGAGCACCGGCATTTTTAAAGTACCTTACCGCAATACTGTTTTGAAGAAGAAATTCACAGATTTCCCCTGCTTTGTCACTTTCAACAAATACAAAATTAGTCCTCGGCTCATATACCTTAAACGGCAGCTTATAATTATCTGTTATATCCTTAATGCTCTTATAAAGGCGAGCGGTATTTTCTATTATATCCTGTCTGCGTGAATTGAGAATATCCTTGTGGCTGTATATGCACCTACCTATTTCTTGAGAGATAGTATTAACATTATACGGAGCTTTTACGGCTCTGAGTGCGGTTGTAAGTGTCTTATCCGCAACAGCAAAGCCGAGTCTTATTGCAGCCGAGCCTACTGCCTTTGATGCAGTTTTCAGCACTATAAGGTTATCATAGAGAGCAGCCTCCCTTATAAGGCTTTCGTCCCAGAAATCCATATACGCTTCGTCCAGTACAACAAGACAATCCACACTCTTGACAAGCTTTCGTGCCTGCTCCGCACTTATTCCCTGACCTGTCGGGTTGCATGGGTTTGAAAAGATTATCATATCCGCATTTTCAACTTTTGCAAGGCTGATAAGCTCATCAACATCAATATTAAGGCTGTCATTTTTTCTGTATGTTATTATTTGATTTTCCGAAAGATACGAATAGAATGAATACATTGAAAAATCAGGTTCTGTCACAATAACCTTACTGTTTCTTGTAAGCATTGCGGAAGCAATCAGATAAAGCAACTCATCCGAGCCGTTTGAGGCGGTTACATTTTCGGGAGAAATTCCGTAGTAATCCGCAAACGGTTCAACAAGCCTTTCCGCATTGGGGTCGGGGTATCTGTTGAAAGCAACATTATCAATTATATTCTTTATTTCGTTTTTTATTACATCGGGAAAGTTATAATATGACTCATTTGCATCAAGTCTTATCTTATAATTTCCGCTTATTGGTTCATAAGGCTCAAGTTGGCGAACCTTTTCGCATAGTTTATATGACATGACTGCACCTCTCATTAAAAAATCATTTTTCTAATATTTAAAATAATTTAACATAAAGTTATTTGTGAGTATCAACAATTATCCGCTTCTATGTGTCGGCGAAGTATCGCCGAGGTTAGACCTTAAAGGCATTGACAAGGGGCCGCCCTCTCGCAGGGCGACCCCTCTTGAAAAACAGTCCACTGGACTGTTTTTCAATTCACCCCTTGCCCAGGCGTAAAGGCTTGACCTAAA
>CANQLX010000007.1 GCA_947624835.1 uncultured Clostridia bacterium | reverse complement strand
CTAAATTTAATTATGGAAAGAATTTTTATGCAAGGATGCTGATATGTTAAATATTTTATTACCTGTTAAGAATAATCAGCCGGATTACGAAACAATGTCAATAGTTATTTCCGCTATCCACAAAATTGTAATTCAAAATGTGGTCACATATACTGACAAGAAAATCAATGCTACAAAAAGGTTATTGAAAATTAGTTCTGTGAGCAATGTATTAGTGTTGAGATAAATTTTAATGGTACATTTCCCTAATGGCAATGCATTTAAATCAATATAATTGTGATTACATATAAAAGGCAAAAAATGCTTGCAATTTCAGATTGAGTGTGGTATAATCTTATACGCAAATCGCACGTCGGTATTTATTCGTTAGGTGCATATCAAAATGATATGTCGGAATCACAAGCCGGCGGAGGAAAAACCTAAGGAGGATTTTATTATGGCATCAGTAGTATCAATGAACCAGCTTTTGGAAGCAGGTGTACATTTCGGTCACCTCACAAAAAGATGGAACCCGAAAATGGCTCCCTACATTTTTACGGAGAGAAACGGTATATATATTATCGATCTCCAGAAAACTGTTAAGAAGCTCGAAGAGGCTTATAACTTTGTTCGTGAGCTTTCGGAAGAGGGAAAATCAGTACTCTTTGTAGGAACAAAGAAACAGGCACAGGATTCTGTAAAAGAAGAAGCACTTCGTGCAGGAGCTTATTATGTAAATGCAAGATGGCTCGGCGGTATGCTTACAAACTTTGCAACAATCCGCAGAAGAATTGAAAGGCTTAACCAACTTCGCACCATGGAATCAGATGGAACTTTTGATCTTCTTCCGAAGAAAGAAGTTATCAAACTTAATCTTGAGATTGAAAAGCTTGAGAAATTCCTTGGCGGTATTAAGGAAATGAAGGAACTTCCCGGAGCACTCTTTATAGTTGACCCACGCAAGGAAAGAATTGCGGTTGCAGAGGCTAAGAAGCTCGGTATTCCGATCGTAGCTATTGTAGATACAAACTGTGATCCTGATGAGATCGACTATGTAATTCCCGGCAATGATGATGCAATCCGTGCCGTTAAGCTTATTTCGAGTGCTATGGCTAATGCTATTATCGAGGGCAACGAGGGAAGGACAGGTGCAGCAGCCGAAGAAGCAGCAGAAGAAGGAGAAGAAGAGGCTGTTGAGGAATAATCAGTAAACGAAATAGCCGCAATTAGCTTTGCGGCTATTTTTTGGATAATTAATTATTTATATACGGAGGTTATTGAATATGGCATTTACAGCTAAGGATGTAATGAAATTAAGAGAAAAGACAGGCTGCGGTATGATGGACTGTAAGAAGGCTCTGACAGAGGCAGACGGAGATATGGACAGGGCAATAGATGTGCTCAGAGAGCAGGGACTTGCAAAGGCTGCGAAAAAGGCATCAAGAATTGCTGCTGAGGGTGTTGCTTTTGCTATGACTAATGATGAAGGAACAGTCGGTGTTGCACTCGAGGTAAACGCCGAAACAGACTTTGTTGCAAAAAATGCGGAGTTCCAGGCATTTGTAAAGACGGTTGCTGAAACCGTTATGGCAGAGAAGCCTACAGATGTTGAGGAGCTTCTTACAAAGACAGCAGTTGGCACGTCCGTGACAGTTGCCGATCTTCTTCAGGAGAAGATCCAGACAATCGGTGAGAATATAATTATCCGCCGCTTCAAGCTTTATGAGGGCAATGTTGCAGCTTATGTACACATGGGCGGAAAAATTTCCGTTCTTGTTAAGTTTGATACAGATGTTGCAGGCGCAGACGGTTTTGCGGAATACGCAAAGGATATGGCTATGCAGATAGCTGCCGCTAATCCGCTTTATCTTACAAAAGAGGATGTTCCGGAGGATGTTCTTGAGCATGAGAAGAAGATTATGACAGAGCAGGTTATTAATTCCGGCAAGCCTGCAAATATTGCCGAGAAGATCGTAATGGGCAAGATAGGCAAGTACTACGAGGAAAACTGTCTGCTTTTCCAGTCCTTTATAAAGGATAACAACGCTAATGTTGAGCAGTACACAAAGCAGAAGGCAAAAGAGCTTGGCGGTAAGATTGAAATTGCTGAGTTTGTACGTTTTGAAAAGGGCGAGGGTCTTGAGAAGCGTTCAGACGATTTTGCTGCCGAGGTAGCAAGCATGGTAAAATAAACCGAACTTCAAATAACTTTATAACAGTAAATGCACTTAAACGCAGTGCCTATCGGTATTTGACCGATTATAACAATACACAGTCGATTTCTGCGGAGTATAGTAAACTATTGTAGATTATCAACAGTGTTTACTTAAAATCCGAGCAAGGTTTTGTATAAGCGAGAATATTATAATCTTGCGCTGTTTTTACGTAACTTTTAGTTTTCCGATTAAGTTATTAAACAAGTAAATACTATATGGTGCATTATCTTAATTTATATACTGCACAGAGCAATTATAACTGTTCAACAAGTTGTATGCTTTGTGTAGTATTTTGTTTTATGGTATTGAATTTATGATTTAATTATATTTTGCTTCAGTACTGTATGTACCATAGATTGCTGTTCAATTTGTCTGAATCCGGTATTTTTGTCGAAATCAGGAGCTAATTGTCAAAACAGGAAATAAACAGCGTTAAGAGGAACTATGAAAATGAATGGCTGTTCATATATAGAGTTGGGTATATTGATTGCAAATAGTGAAATGGGTGTAAAATGTACCCTGACCGGGTAAACGGTGAAAAAATTAATAATTCGGAACAAAAAAACGGTTATATTAACGAATATATTATACATTTTGCGGCATGGATACAAAAAAATAACAAATTATACTTTACTTTAGGCGGCGGGTATAGTAAAATATATATTGATGAAATATAAGGGAATAGGAGTGCATAATAAAATGAAACCGAAATATAAGAGAGTATTACTGAAACTCAGCGGAGAATCGCTTGCAGGCGGTGAAAAGCACGGAATAGATTTTGATACCGTACAGAGGTTTTGTGAACCAATAAAAAAACTTAATGAAATGGGAGTAGAGGTCGCCATTGTTGTAGGCGGAGGAAATTTTTGGAGAGGACGTTCAAGCGGCAATATGGATAGGACAAGAGCGGATCATATGGGTATGCTTGCAACTGTAATAAATGCACTTGGTGTATGTGATTCGCTGGAACAGCTTGATCTTGAGGTCAGGGTACAGACAGCAATATCAATGCAGCAGGTAGCGGAACCGTATATAAGGAACAGGGCAATACGTCATCTTGAAAAGGGAAGAATTTTGGTATTCGGATGCGGAACAGGAAATCCGTTCTTTTCTACAGATACAGCAGCGGCATTGAGAGCGGCGGAAATTGAGGCCGACATTATACTGAAGGCCACTATGGTAGATGGTGTATATGACAGTGACCCGAAGAAAAATCCTGATGCGAAGAAATTTGATAAGGTATCTTTTCATGAGGTTCTCAATAATGATCTTGGTGTTATGGACAGCACAGCGGCAGCTATATGCAAGGATAACCATATACCGATAATAGTATTCAGCCTTGAAAATCCGTATAATATAGTATCCGCAGTATGCGGAGAAAACGTAGGAACAATAGTTGAAGAATAAATACAGGAGGTTTGCCTAAATGAAAACAGTAATTAAAAATGCAGACGAAAAAATGGGAAAAACCGTAAGCCATCTTGAAACCCAGTTTTCTGAGGTTCGTGCAGGCAGAGCCAATCCCTCTGTGCTTGATAAGGTAAGGATTGATTATTACGGAACTCCCACACCTGTCAATCAGGTCGCAGCTATATCGGTAACGGAAGCGAGAACGCTTACAATTCAGCCATGGGATGCTTCATTGCTGAGAACAATCGAAAAGGCAATTCAGACGTCTGATGTAGGTATCAATCCGCAAAATGACGGCAAGGTTATCCGCATGATTTTTCCACCGCTTTCTGAGGATAGACGTAAAGAAATTGTCAAGGATATAGCGAAGATGGGCGAGGAAGCAAAGGTTGCCGTAAGGGCTATAAGAAGAGATGCTATGGACAAGCTCAAAGCAATGAAAAAGAGCGGTGAGATAACCGAGGACGATCAGAAGCACGGTGAAAAGAAAATACAGGACATAACCGACAGTCACATTAAGTCAATAGACTCCGCAACCGATAAAAAACAAAAGCAAATTATGGAAATATAGCAGGGTGGGGGAGTCCTCACCATCAGATCTGCGTTTTCGTTTACTGCATCCGTCCTGATTTTCCGGTTGGAGTTTGCGTGCCTGTCAGAATAGATCGGACAGTATCGGGAGCGGTGTATCCAGAACTCCTGTGATAGGTTGTCTTAAGGTCGGGTGGCTGAGTGTTGTGTCTTACATGAGTTTACGGTGAGACCGGTATCCGGCTGCAAAGACAGTATGAGAAAGTAATTGCGAATAGACAGCGGTGGCACGCTGCCGACGGCGGCATGCCGTCGCTGTAATGTTTTTGGGCATTGATTTTGTGGGTTTATGAGGTGATGAAATGGCAGATAATAATAAAAATCTGTATGTTCCGGAGCACGTTGGAATAATTATGGACGGAAACGGAAGATGGGCTCAGAAAAGAGCACTTCCGAGAAGTGTCGGACATAAGTTTGGTGCTCAGAATTTTCGTAAGATAACAAGATACATAAGTAAAAGAGGAGTGAAAATACTTACTCTCTATGCCTTTTCTACAGAAAACTGGAAACGCTCTGCCGAAGAGGTAGGTGCACTTATGAAATTGTTTAAACAATATCTTATAGATTCCCTTACGGATTTCCGAGATGATGATATAAAGGTGGTGTTTATAGGTGACCGCTCAGCTTTTGACAAAAAGCTGATTGAACTTATAAACGAAAATGAGGAGGTTTCCCGCAACAGAAAGGGTATGCTGCTTAATATAGCAATGAATTACGGTTCAAGAGCGGAAATACTTATGGCTGTAAAACAGCTTTGCAGGGAAGTAAGGGATAACGGTCTTGATCCGGAAAGTATAACAGAACAGGATATATCCTCACGTCTGTATACAGGAGGTCTGGCTGACCCCGATCTTATTATACGTACGGGCGGAGAATTTCGTCTTAGTAATTTTCTGCTTTATCAGTCCGCCTATTCGGAGTTTTATTCTACGGAAACACTATGGCCTGATTTTAACAATGCGGAATTTGATAAGGCAATAGAGGAATTTAACAGAAGAAACAGACGGTTCGGGGGTGTATAAATGCTAAAACGTATTATGTCAGCGGGAATTCTTATAATATTTATTGCTGCGGTCTCTCTTCTTAGTCTTAAGCTGACATTGTTTATAGATTTATTCGTTTCGGTGATATGCTCGGCAGCTGTTTTTGAGTTTTGCAAAGCTGTAAAAACACTTACTGTTTTTCAAATAAGTGTGCTCAGTATAGCTTATGCTTTTGTATTGCCCATAACGCTGACATACGGTATTTCTGTAATAGTTTCTTATGCTTATACAACCCTGATGCTGGCGATGCTCATATTTTTTCATAATAAAATATCCTTTAAGGATTTTGCATATACTTACAGTATGACGCTTATAATAACCGTTTCAATGTCACTTATCGTCCTCATGACAAATATGCACACGGATTATTCTACCATGTATTTTGTACTGTCAATAGCAATCCCGTGGCTTGCCGATGTCGGAGCATATTTTACAGGTGTATTTTTCGGAAAGCATAAGCTTTGCCCGAAAATAAGTCCGAAGAAGACAGTCGAAGGTGCTGTCGGCGGTGTGGTTTTCTGTATATTGTCATGTGTTATTATGGGTTTCCTGTTTAATGCGCTGTTTTATTCGTGCAGCCTTGATATAAATTATATGTGTCTTATAATAATTGGTGCTGTAGGCTCACTTCTGTCAATAATCGGGGATCTGAGCTTTTCGGTGATAAAACGTTCATACTTTGTAAAGGATTACGGTGATGTAATACCCGGACACGGCGGTATACTTGACAGATTTGACAGTGTGATATGCTTTGTGCCGTTTATGTATATCATCACTACGTATTTTCCGGTGGTTATAAAATAAAGGAGTGGTAATTATGGCTTCCAAGATATCTGTACTCGGTTCAACAGGTTCGATCGGTACGCAGACTCTTGATGTTGCACGTATGCATAATCTGGAAGTAACTGCATTGACCGCAAACAGCAATATAAGACTTCTGGAACTTCAGGCAAGGGAATTTCATCCCAAAATGGTTGCGGTTCTTGACCTTGGCGCGGCAGCTCAACTCAAGGTTGCCCTCAGCGATACCAATACAGAGGTTTTCTGCGGTGAAGAGGGAATAAGAATGGCTGCAACAGAGAAAAGCTGTGATACCGTGGTTAATTCCATAGTAGGTGTGGCAGGTCTTTTGCCGACACTTGAAGCCATAAAGGAAGGTAAGAATATTGCCCTTGCAAATAAGGAAACACTTGTTGCGGGCGGAAGTATTGTTATGAAAGCCGTCAAGGAACACGGGGTAAAGCTTTATCCGGTAGACAGTGAACACTCGGCAATTTTTCAGTGCCTGCAAGGTTGTCCCGAAAACTCACTGAAGAAGATAATTCTTACAGCCTCAGGCGGTTCATTTTTCGGCAAAAAAAGAGATGAGCTGAGAAATGTATCTGTAAAGGAAGCACTGAGTCACCCTAACTGGAGCATGGGGGCAAAAATAACCGTTGATTCCTCAACAATGATGAATAAGGGTCTTGAGGTGATAGAGGCTTCATGGCTGTTTGATTGCAGTGATGAGGATATAGATGTTGTGATACATAGGGAGAGCATAATACATTCGATGATACTTCTCAAGGATAATGCTGTGATAGCCCAGCTTGGCGTGCCGGATATGAGGATACCGATACAGTATGCACTTACGTATCCGGAAAGATTGCCGTCGCCCGCAGCTGAACCGGATTTTAGGGATATTGCAGGTATGACATTCTACAAACCTGATTATGACACGTTTACATGCCTTACTGTTTGTCGTGAAACCCTAAGAAGAGGTGGGCTCTATCCGACTGTGGCAAATGCAGCAAATGAGGTTGCCGTGGATATGTTTTTGAAAGAAAAAATAAAATTTCTTGATATAGGAGATATAGTAGCCGATGCAGTTTCGTCCTTTAGTGAAAACAAAACGGATATATCACTTGAGGATATTTTGCAGACGGACAGGGAAACACGAATAAGAATCAAGAACAAATACTGATACAGGGGATGGTTTTTACGGATATAGCGTTGCTTATTATTATAGGAATATTGCTTTTTGAGCTTATTATACTCATACATGAGGGCGGACATTTTGTTACTGCGAAGCTTTGCGGTGTAAAGGTGAATGAGTTTGCACTCGGTATGGGACCTAAATTAATCAAATTTAAAAAGGGCGAAACATTGTATTCGCTGAGATTATTCCCCATAGGCGGTTTTTGTGCCATGGAGGGCGAGGATATAGAAAGTGACGATAAGCGTGCGTTTGGAAATAAAAAAGTATGGCAGAGGATGATTATTGTTGTTGCCGGTGCTGTTATGAATATTATACTTGGTCTTGTGCTGATGATGATTACCCTTGCACCGAACAAATATTTTGCATCCTCTACCGTTGCGGTATTTTCTGATAATGCAACCTCAAATCAACAGCTTCAGGTGGGAGATGAAATAAAGGAAATAAACGGATATGATATAATTACCTCCACCGATATGAGCTTTGCATTTGCAACTGCCAAATCAAACAAGCTCAGCATGACTGTCCGGCGTGACGGGGAATATCTTGAACTCACTGATGTACAGCTTCCTACAGTAGAAAGTGACGGTAAGGAAATATTACAGCTTGACTTCAAGGTAGCGGCAATAGAAAATAATTTCGGTACACTTATGTCACAGACATTCCTATCCACGGTATCAACAGTGAGAATGGTATGGTCAAGCCTTGTCGGGCTTGTTACGGGTCAGTTCGGTCTTAACGAGGTTTCGGGACCTGTTGGAATGACGTCGGCAATATCACAGGCGACAGCAAGCGGACTTCAAACAAGCTTTTGGGATGGACTTAACAACTTGATTTATATTATGATGATAATAACAGTCAACCTCGGTGTGGTAAATCTCCTTCCGATACCGGCACTGGACGGAGGAAGACTTGTATTCCTCATAATTGAAGCAATACGCCGTAAGCCGATAAAGCCTGAGCATGAGGGCTATGTTCATGCAATAGGAATGCTTGTGTTATTTGCATTTATGATATTAATATCAATCAAGGACGTAATTCAGCTTATTTTTTAGACGGAGTTGAAAGCTATGAAAAGAAGAAAAACAAGACAGATAAAGCTTGGAAATACAGGCATAGGAGGAAATTTCGATATAACAGTGCAGTCCATGCTGAACATACCGGCTTACGATATTGAGGGAAGTGTAAGGCAGGCTGTGGAGCTCGAAAAGGCAGGTTGTGAAATAATAAGGATAGCTGTGCCGGATAAGGCTGCGGTGAGGCTTATTCCGGCAATAAAGGAGAAGATAAGCATACCGCTTGTTGCGGATATCCATTTTGATTATAAGCTTGCTATGGAGTCTGCTGCCGCAGGGATAGATAAAATAAGGATAAATCCCGGAAATATCGGTGATGATTCAAGGGTAAAGCAGGTTGCGGACGAATGTAGAAAAAGAAATATTCCCATAAGAATAGGAGTAAATTCCGGCTCGCTCGAAAAGCATATTCTTGCAAAATACGGCAGTCCTACTCCGCAGGCATTATGCGACAGTGCCCTTTACCATGCTTCACTTCTTGAAAAATTCGATTTTTATGATATAGTGCTTTCCATGAAATCCTCGGATGCGGAATTTATGACACAGGCATACAGACTTGCCGCCGAAAGGTGCGATTATCCCCTTCACCTCGGTGTTACCGAAGCGGGAACGGAAAGAATGGGTATAATAAAATCCTCAATAGGAATAGGTTCGCTTCTCCTTGACGGAATAGGTGATACAATAAGGGTATCGCTGACAGACGACCCTGTTAAAGAGGTCTATGCGGCTAGGGATATTTTGAAATCCCTCGGTCTGAAAAAAGACGGTGTACGTTTTATTTCATGTCCTACCTGCGGAAGAACGAGGATTGACCTCATAGGTATAGCAAAGCAGGCTGAAGAGCTTCTTAAGGATTGCAGAAAGAATATAACCGTTGCAATAATGGGCTGTGCCGTAAACGGTCCGGGAGAAGCAAGAGAGGCTGATATCGGAATAGCCGGCGGAATAAATGAGGGGCTTATATTCAAAAAAGGTGAGATAATACGAAAGGTCCCTGAAGGAGAACTTCTTTCGGAGCTTATGAAAGAAATAGATAAGATGTAACTGTTCTCGATGGTCGCAGGCTGATGGGGATAGTTAGCTGCAGAAGCATAAAAGAGGAGATATTTTGAACAGATTTTCTGATTTTTTCCAAAAATATGTGGATATAAAAAAAATAAAAAAGAATATAAATAACAGTGAAATAAAAAATGTTCAGATAGACGATGAAAAACGCTCGATGATTATTCAGGCAGAATGTCCCGAGCTTATAAACAGGGCGGATATATTTGCGGCTGAGAGCATGATACGTAATAGTGTGCTTGAATTATCGGTCTGCACATTTTGTCCGCATTACGAGAGTGAATTGTTCGATACAGATTATTATACAGAGCTTGTGCTTGAGCTTAAAAGGAGAAATGCATCTCTTAACGGAACACTTAACGATTCGGCGGTAACGCTTGACGGGAACAGACTCACGGTTGAGCTTAAGCACGGTGGAAAAGATATTTTGGTAAGGCAGGGGGTTGACAAAAAATTATCTGATCTTATCAAAAATGAATTTGGTATTTCCGTGGATGTTGTATTCGGCGGCATTCTGGAAGTTGACGGAGAAAGTGACCAATATATAGAAAAGCAGAAAATCACGGAGGAAAGGCTCATCCGTGAAATGCAGATTGAGCAGATGGAAAATTATGAATCCGTGATGAATACCGCCAACGAGAGAAAGTCTGCAAATGATAAGAAGCAGGTTAGCCTTTCGCCGACAACAGCACCCGAAATAGAATTCCGTGATGAAAGTAATATGATACCTTCCTATGCCCCCGACAGTGCGAATCCTATATATGGTTCACCGATACATGGAGATGTCACACCGCTTAACAGACTTACGAAAAATTCGGGAAGGGTTATTGTATGGGGTAAAATTATTGACATGGAAATTGTTGATATGAAGAAGGACCCAAAAACAAAGATAATTACAATGACTATAACCGATTACAAGGGTTCTGCCTTTGTAAAACTTATTGCGAGTATAGACAGATGCAGGGCAGTGACAGAACTCAAAAAGGGTATGAACATACTTGTCCGGGGCGAAGCAAAGTACGATGACTATAAAAAGGATATAAGCATAATGTCTGCGGCTATAAGTATCGTTGCAGTACCCAAGGTTGTGGATAGGGCTGAAAAGAAGAGGGTAGAGCTGCATCTGCATACAAATATGTCTGCAATGGACGGTATAACAAGTGCCGGTGATCTTGTAAAGAGAGCAAATGAATGGGGAATGTCGGCAATAGCGATAACCGACCACGGTGTTGCTCAGGCATACCCTGATGCAATGAATGCCTGTGATGCCATAAATAAAAAGGGCGGAGACTTCAAGGTAATATACGGAGTTGAAGCTTATTTCATAAACGACCAGTCATCGTCGGCGGTTGTGGGAAATTCGGATATACCGCTTGACGGAGAATTTGTCGTTTTTGATATAGAAACCACAGGTCTTAGTGCAAAGAAGGAAAGAATCACTGAAATAGGTGCATTCAAAATTATCAGAGGAGAAATAAGGGACAAATTTTCAACCTTTGTAAACCCTGAAAGGCATATTCCCGAAAAAATAACGGAGCTTACGGGAATTACAGATGAAATGGTTGCCGATGCACCTACGGAGGGTGAAGCAGTAAGGGCATTTCTTGACTATTGCGGAGAAAATGCGGTTGTTGTCGCACACAATGCGGCGTTTGATACGTCGTTTATAAAAACAGCGGCAGAGAGGAACGGACTTCCGTATACTCTGACACATATTGATACACTTGCGATATCGAGGGGAATGTTTCCAAGGCTTAGTAAGCATAAGCTTGACAGCGTTGCAAAATTTCTTAAGCTCGGTGATTTTAATCATCACAGAGCATATGATGATGCCAATATGCTGGCAAGGATCTTTCAAGTTATGCTCAAAAAGCTTTCAGAGGAATATGAGGTGAAAACTGTATCGGAGATAAATAACGCAATAGAAAAACCCGATTATAAATCATACAAATCATATCACCAGATAATACTTGCAAAGAATCAGATCGGGCTTAAAAATCTGTATAAGCTCATATCGAAAGCACATATCGATTATTTTTATAAAAAGCCGCTTATCCCACGCTCTGAGCTTGTCAGGCACAGAAGCGGACTGATTGTCGGAAGTGCCTGTGAGGCAGGGGAACTTTTCAGGGCGATAGTTGAAGGAAAGGACAGGGAGGAACTTAAAAAAATAGCTTCCTTCTATGATTACCTTGAAATACAGCCTATAGGCAATAATATGTATATGCTCAGGAACGGGACGGTCAGTTCTGTTGAAGAATTGCAGGATTTCAACAAAACAGTTGTAAGTCTTGGCGAGGAGCTTGATATTCCGGTTGTTGCAACCTGTGATGTACATTTTATGGATCCTTACCAAAGTGAATACAGAAAGGTACTTATGACCTCACAGGGCTTTTCCGATGCCTCCGAGCAGGCTCCGCTGTATTTTAGGAATACAGCGGAAATGCTTAAGGAATTTGAATACCTCGGAAAGGAAAAGGCTTATGAGGTAGTAGTTGAAAATACTAATAAGATTTCGGATATGGTGGAAAAGCTGCGTGCGGTTCCCAAGGGAAATTTCCCACCGTTTATTCCGGGTGCAGAGGAGGATCTTACAAGGATAACATGGGAAAAGGCAAAAAGCATATACGGAGATCCACTGCCTGAGATTGTTAAGGCGAGAATTGATAAGGAGCTAAATTCAATTATAAAGAACGGTTTCTCGGTTTTGTATATGACAGCACAGAAGCTTGTTGCAAATTCAAATGAAAATGGTTACCTTGTAGGCTCCCGTGGTTCGGTAGGCTCGTCTTTTGTGGCTACCATGTCGGGAATTTCGGAGGTAAATCCACTTTCTCCGCATTATGTATGCCCGAAATGCCGGAACAGTGAATTTTTTACTGACGGAAGTGTTGGCTCCGGATTTGACTTGCCGCCTAAAAGATGCCCTAATTGCGGTGCGGATTATCTGCGTGACGGACACGATATACCGTTTGAAACTTTCCTCGGCTTCAAGGGGGATAAAACACCTGATATCGACCTTAACTTTGCAGGAGAATATCAGACACGTTCGCACAGATATACAGAGGAGCTGTTCGGAAAGGAAAATGTATTCAAGGCAGGAACTATAGGCACGATAGCGGATAAAACAGCAATAGGCTTTGTCAGGAGCTATGCCGAGAAAACAGGAATTACCGTGAATAAGGCAGAGGAGCTTCGGCTTGCAATGGGCTGTACAGGTGTGAGAAGAACAACGGGTCAGCACCCTGCCGGAATGGTTGTTGTGCCGAGAATGAACGATATCTATGAGTTTTGCCCGATACAAAGACCGGCAAACGACCAAAAAACGGATATAATAACAACACACTTTGATTTCCATTCCATTCATGATACGGTATGTAAGCTTGATGAGCTGGGTCATGATGTTCCGACAACCTACCATTATCTTGAGGAATATACAGGAATCAGCGTCATGGATGTTTCGATGAGTGACCCTGATGTAATGTCGCTCTTTACTTCAACGAAGGCACTCGGAGTGACGCCTGAGGATATAGATTCGGAAACAGGAACGTTTGCACTTCCTGAAATGGGAACAAAATTTGTGCGTGGTATGCTTGTTGAAACACAGCCGAAAACTTTTTCCGATCTGCTGCAAATATCCGGACTTTCCCACGGTACGGATGTATGGATAGGAAATGCTTCGGAGCTTATAAAAAATAAAATATGTACAATATCCGAGGTTATAGGAACAAGAGATAACATTATGGTTTACCTTATGCACAAAGGTCTTGAACCTGATATGGCATTCAAGATAATGGAGATAGTGCGAAAGGGTAATGCTACAAAACTTCTCACTGAGGAGCATATAAAGGCAATGAGGGAGCATGATGTTCCCCAGTGGTATATAGATTCCTGTATGAAGATAAAATATATGTTTCCTAAGGCTCATGCCGCTGCTTATATGATTGCAACGCTAAGGCTCGGATGGTATAAGGTGCACAGACCTAAGGAATATTATGCGGCATATTTTACCGTAAAGAATGACGATTTTGATGCTGCACTAGTATGTAAGGGCCGTGATGCGGTGAGGAGTAAAATGCAGGAGCTAAACAAAAGAATACAGGACAGAGAAATCAAAACCACAGCAAAGGACGAGGGAACCTATGCAATGCTTCAGATTGTAAATGAAATGTTGGCAAGAGGCATTGAAGTTCTGCCTGTTGATATATATAAATCCGATGCAAAAAGGTTTGTTGTCGAGGGAGAGAAGATAAGGCTTCCGTTTGTGGCACTTTCGGGAGTCGGCGAGGCTGCTGCGTATTCTCTTGCAAATGCAAGAAATGACGGAGAGTTTATCTCCATTGAAGATTTTCACGAACGTGCAAAGGTTTCCAAGTCTGTAATTGATTTACTGAGGGAAACGGGTGCATTCGGAGATCTTCCCGAAAGCAGTCAGCTTACACTTTTTTGAGCAAGAAGGAAAAATTATATTTTGGAGGCAAAAATGGATACAGATGTAAATTTTGATATAGAAGAAAATATACCTGTCATAATGCTAAGGGGGGTTGTAGTATTTCCCGGTTCTGTTCTTCACTTTGATGTAGCCCGGAGCAAATCGGTTAATGCTCTTACCGAAGCTATGGGTAACGGACAACTGGTATTTATTACGGCACAAAAACAGCCTATGGACAGTGACCCACGCCCTGAGGAGCTTTTCAAAATTGGAGTTTTTGCAAAAATCATGCAGACGGCTACAATATCCGACAGTTATATAAGGGTAGTAATAAAGGGGTTTAGCAGGGCAGAGGCACTCAGAATGAAAAATATGGATTCATATTATACTGCCGACATCAATATATTGAAAAGCAAACCTGTGGAATCGCCATTGCGTGCTGAGGCAATGGTAGATATGGCGATGGATGCAATGGATGAGTATGCATCCATGAATCCAAGACTTCCACAGGATATATTGCTTACTGCAAGGAATATGACCGAACCGGGAAGACTTGCGGATTTTATTGCCGACAATGTGCTCAAGGATTATAAAGGCAAACAGATGGTACTTGAGGCTCTTGATGAAGAGGAGCGTATGATGAAGGTATTGAGCCTGCTTGCGCATGACGTAACCATTATAGAGATTGAAACCGAGCTTAATGAAAAAACTAAGGAAAATATCGACAACAATCAGAGGGAGTATTATCTCAGGGAAAGAATGAGAGCAATACAGGACGAGCTCGGAGAAAAGGACAACGGCGAGGATGAGTTGCTTGACTATCTTTTCAAAATAGATGCACTCAGAACCACCGATGAAAATAAGGAAAAGCTCAAGAAGGAAGTAAACAAGCTTGAAAAAATGCTTTCAAACTCCGCAGAAGCAAATGTGATACGCAATTACCTTGATACCTGTTTGGAGCTGCCCTGGGGGATATATACAAAAGAAAAGTCAGATATTACTAAAATAAGGAAAAAACTCGACAAAAACCATTACGGTCTTAAGAAGGTCAAGGAAAATATAATTGAAGCACTTGCCGTACGAAAGTTGAATCCTGATTCCAACGGACAGATAATATGTCTTGCAGGTCCGCCTGGTGTAGGAAAGACATCAATAGCAAGCTCGGTTGCAAAGGCGATAGGAAGAAATTATCACCGTGTTGCTCTCGGCGGAATACATGACGAGGCAGAAATTAGAGGACACAGGAGGACTTATATCGGTGCTATGATGGGCAGAATAATGTATGCTGTAAGTCAGGCAGGCTCAGCCAATCCGCTTATACTTCTTGATGAGGTGGATAAGCTCGGCGGAGATTACCACGGCGATCCGACATCTGCATTGCTTGAGGTGCTTGACGGCGAGCAGAATTCAACATTTTTCGATCACTATATAGATATACCATTTGACCTTAGCAAAGTCATGTTTATAACAACAGCGAATGATTATACGGCAATTCCGGCTCCGCTGCTCGACAGAATGGATATAATTCATATTGACAGCTACACCAGAGAGGAAAAGTTCCGTATTGCAAAGGAGCACCTCATTCCAAAGCAGCTTAAAATGCACGGTTTGACTGCAAGAAATTTTAAGATAACAGATGAAACGGTATATGACCTTATTGACAGTTATACAAGGGAGGCCGGAGTGAGAAATCTTGAAAGAAGTATTTCAAGGCTCATGAATAGGGCAGCCGTCAAGATTGTTTCCGACGAAACTAAAAAAGTGAGTATAACAATGGATAATATTGAGGAGGAATTAGGATCAAGGAAATATAAGCAGGACAGTATGAATAAGGAAAATGAGATTGGACTTGCAACAGGACTTGCTTGGACATCTGTTGGAGGAGAAACACTTCCGATAGAGGTAGCCGCTGTGGACGGAAGCGGAAAAATTGAGCTTACAGGCTCACTCGGAGATGTTATGAAGGAATCCGCACATGCAGCACTCACATGTGTCCGTACTATGGCGAATGAGCTTAAGCTTGAAGCTGATTTTTATAAAAAGAAGGATCTCCATATCCATGTTCCGGAAGGGGCAGTACCTAAAGACGGTCCCTCGGCAGGTATAACAATGGCGACAGCAATAACCTCAGCTCTTACAGGTATTCCGATAAGGAATGACCTTGCAATGACAGGGGAGATAACCATAAGAGGAAAGGTCCTTCCCATAGGAGGTCTTAAGGAAAAAACCATGGCGGCATACAGACTGGGAATAAAGACAGTAATTATCCCAAAGGATAATAAATCCGACCTTGATGAGGTTGACGAGGTTGTAAAGAATTCGATAGAATTTGTATTTGCAGATAATATAAAAACAGTGCTTGATACTGCATTGGTACGACCTGAATGAGAGGTGCAGAGTGAATTTTAATATAGTTGAATTTGAGGCATCCTACGGTAAATCCGCACAGATACCTAAGTCTGATATTCCTGAAATAGTATTTTCGGGAAAATCCAATGTAGGAAAATCCTCGCTTATAAATAAGCTTCTTAACAGAAAATCAATGGCAAAGGTAAGTGCAACACCGGGGAAAACCGCCACGATAAACTTTTTCAGGCTCAAGGAGGTACGCTTTGCGGATTTGCCGGGGTACGGCTATGCTAAAGTATCGAAGAGTGAGAAAAACAGGTGGGCGGAGCTTGTTGAAGGTTATTTCGCACAGGAGAGGAATATCTCCCTTATTATTCAAATATGCGATATCCGACACAGTCCTACTGTTGATGATATGGAAATGATTGATTTTATTTATCATACGGGTTATAATTTTATAATTGTTCTTACAAAGCTTGACAAGCTTAAAAATTCGCAGAGGCAGGCAAGACTTGAAGCACTAGTCGGTGATCTTGCTGAATATGAGGGAGTACAGCTTTATCCGTGTTCCTCGCAAAACGGAGAGGGCATCGAGGATATACGTAATGCTATTGAGAATAGCATTACAAAATAATATAAAATAAAAAGGGGCTGCTTGTTCTTTTGTAGATCTAAGCGCAACCCCTTAGCTTGATATTTGTATGAAAGTTATTAAGAAACAAAATGTAAGAAAGCTATGAGATTTTACAGACAGATGCTCCCTGGGCGTCTGTTTTTTTCTTCACAGCCAATTTTCCGTAAGATTATTGATATTTTTACAGAGAAAAGCATAATATAATGAGGAGTAGTATTCTTCCTTGCCGGTGTAAATCGTAATTCGGATAGGCAGTACGTTAGCACAAAATTTGAGAATATTAAGGAACACTTATATTTGCGTAGCCATAGACCTGCCGAATATCCGCAAATCAACAGGATATGGAATTTCTTCACTTGTACACGTTTTCGGCTTTAGCAGTTCATATACCCTCACGCTGCACTTCCTTAGTTGCTTTCGTTCAGGCAGAGAGCGGGCAGGTCGTTGGACACTGTGAGCATAAATTTTTCGGTGTATGTATTAGTGGTCACCTTAAAATGAATTTAAGCTTTATCAGGTGCATAAATTACTCGATTACCGGCTCTGTGGTACCGGATTTATTGTTTTTCATCGGACTTCAAATATTTGATTATTGCCATAGCGGCACAGGCACCGTCTGAAACAGCCTTTGATATCTGCAACAGACCGCCGGTGCAGTCGCCTGCCGCATACAGACCGGGGGTACTTGAAGCCATATTTTTATCAACCTTTATAATATTCCCCTCAATGGCTGCCCCAAGTTTTTTTGCAAGCTGGGAGCTTCCCGCTATTCCGATTGCAATAAAGGCACCGGAAACTTCAATTTTTGAATTATCGTCAAAAGTAATATATTCAAGCCTGCCGTGTCCGCACAGCTCATGAATTTTCTTTTCATTTAATTCAATACCGCCGCTCAGAAATGACTTGAATTGTTTTCCGTTTGTAAGGATTGTTACACATGAGGAGGTTTGAGCAAGAATTTTTGCTTCATGGAGAGCATAATCACCGTCACCGATGACAGCTACAGGTTTGTTTCTGAAGAAAAATGCATCACATACTGCACAGTAGCTGACACCTTTTCCCTCAAATTCAACTATTCCCTTTATGTTAGGAGTATTTCTTTGTGCACCTGTTGCGAGCAGAACACAATCATATACATCACTGTCAAAGGGGGTGTATGCCTTATATCTCATACCATCAGTTATTTTCAGATCTACTATTTCAGTATTGATAAATTTTACACCGAGCCTTTCTGCCCCTTTTCTTCCGTTTTTTAGTAGCTCTTTTCCCGATATTGGTTCGGAAAAGCCAAAATAATTTTCTATTTTATCAGCCTTTTCAAGTGAGCCCCGGCCCACAGAACAGACAATGACATCAATACCTGCTCTTGCAAGGTAGAGAGAGGCGGATATTCCGGCAGGTCCGGAACCGATTATAAGAACTTTTTTCATAACTATTATCCTTTCATTTTTTATAAGAAAATTATATATATTATATCATAAAATTTTATTTAAAAAGCAATCTTTTATAATACAAAATTAAATACTTTGCATAGTAAATATTTTGCTTTTAGGTATAATTTGTATAGTTTTTAAATAAAATATTATGTTTAGATTTTAATCACAAAATTTTGTTGACAAAAGGAAAAAACGAGTATATAATTGTATGGTATGGAGTCGTCGGTTATTAAAATGTGTCATATTTCAAATGTGTAACGTATATGAGGAGAGTGTTTTATGGAAGAAAAGGTAGAAAATTCCAAGGAAAGAGAAATTGATTTAAAGGTCATTTACAATATAATACGCAAAAATATTATAGTGATTCTTTTGGTGACATTTGTTTTTGCCTTAGTGTTTTTTTTGTATTCAAAGTTTTTCATTGCAAAGAAATATGAAGCAAGTGCAGTTCTGATAGTCAATAATATTTCGGAAAAAAATTCAACTGTAAATTCAGCCGAGCTTATTGCTGCACAGAGCCTTGCAGATGTTTATTCAATAATAATAAAATCCGATACAGTCTTGAATGAGGTAATAGGTAACCTTAATCTTTCAACCACACCTGAGGTACTTAAAAAATCCATAAATGTTTCAACAGTTGATTCAACACAGGTAATTAATATTTCGATGAGATCAACACAGCCTGAATATGCTAAACAGGTTGTCGAGGAATTAATAAAGGTTGCTCCGCCGATTATAAAGGATAAGGTTGAAGCAGGTTCTGTTAAAATAATAAGTGAAGCGAGAATATCCAATAACGGAGCACCTGTAAGCCCTAATTCTTCAAGAAATTTGATTATAGGTGCGCTCATAGGACTTGTTCTTATTCTTGCCTTCGTATTGGTAAGGGAATTGGCAAACAATACTTTTAAGACAGAGGACGATATTGTTAATACACTTAACATACCGCTTCTTGGAATAATACCTGAGGTAGATTCAAAGGAATTTAACAAGAGGGATTGATATATAAAACTATTAAGAAACAGAAGGAAACGAATGATGCTTGATTTACATTGTCATATATTGCCGGGGATAGATGACGGAGCCAGAAACCCGGATGTTTCTCTGGAACTTCTTGAAGAAGAGAGAAAGCAGGGGGTGCAGGCTATTGCCTTTACACCGCATTTTCATATAAACAGGATAAGTCTTGAGGATTTTGTCTGTGCGAGGGAGCATAGCTATAATAAGCTTATGTCAGTCCCCGAGGTTGCCGATCTTGGAATTAAGTTCAAGCTTGGAGCTGAAATCTATTTTTCGACAAAGCTGAATGACATTGAACTTGATGCATTATGCTTTACTGATACAAATTATTTGCTTATAGAATTTCCGACGGATGAGCGTCCGTATGGGCTTACGCATACGCTTATTGAAATAATCAACAGGGGGTATCAGCCTATACTTGCCCATGTTGAGCGTTATCCGTATTTTACCTCGGATCCAACAAAGCTTTACGATTTGATAGAAAAGGGTTGTATTGCCCAGATAAACAGTGGTGCTGTTATTGACAACAATAAGATTGCTATGAAATATATAAAATGGGGCATGGCACATTTGCTGGGTTCGGATTGTCATAATATGAAAAGACGTTCACCGAATTTAAGGGATGGATATAAGTTGATTAAGAAAAAATTTGGTGAGGAATATGCGGATTGGTTTGATAAAAATGCAAGAGATGTGTTTAACGGAAGATATGTGGATATGACTATGCCGAAGCGACCGAAGAAAATAATGGGAATGTGGTTCTGAAAATCCGGGGAGGATTAACTGTGAATTTTAAGGAGAAACCGTTTTACGATTTTTTAAAACGTTTGTTTGATATTGTTTTTTCGTTTTTGTTTTTATTAGTATTTTTTATTTTTTATATTATAGTTGCTGTAGCTATTGCTGTTTCTGATAAACAGGGAAAACCGTTTTTTATACAGGAGCGTGTAGGAAAGAATGGAAAAAACTTTAGGCTGTACAAATTTCGCACGATGTGTGTTGATGCTGAGGAGAAAAAGAAATCCCTTGAGGATCTAAATGAAGCTGACGGACCTGTTTTTAAAATTAAGGATGACCCAAGGATAACAAAGGTAGGTAAGTTTCTTCGCAAGACAAACATAGATGAGCTTCCGCAGATGCTTAACATATTAAAGGGTGATATGTCTTTTGTAGGTCCACGTCCTGCTTTGCCATGTGAGGTTGAACGTTATAGGGAAGAGGATAGATTCAGGCTTAAAGTCAAACCCGGACTTACTTGTTATTGGCAGGCAAGACCGAACCGTAATGATATATCGTTTGATGAATGGATGATGTTGGACAGAAAATACATTGAAGACAGAAGTATATGGACGGACATCAAAATAATTTTCAAAACGGCGGGTGTTATCCTTAGACATATGGACGGGAGATAATTGCGGGTGAGTTGTTACTGAATAAAATAAGGGGTTACCGATTTAATCAATCATGAGCGTATCTGGTAACCCCTTTGTTACAGCCAAGCGACCCGCCCCATGATGCGGAATACATTTTTTTCTAATCAATAATGGCGGCAATATCAGGGAAAATTTCAAGACTCCTTTTGAGTATTCCGTTCATATATGCAATAGCCGTACCGTAATTTGTAATCGGTATGCCCTCGTCCTGTGCACATTTAAGGCGGTATTTCATTTCACGCTCGTTGAGCATACAGCCGCCGCAGTGAAGAATCAGCTTATATCTGTCAAGACTGTCGGGAAATTCCGTTCCGCTGGTCCATTCAAAATTGATATTACTCAGTCCCGTAAATTTTCTGATGAGGGCAGGAAGCTTCTGCGTACCGATATCTCCGCACTGTCTGTGATGAGTACAGCCTTCGGAAATTAGAACTGTATCACCCTCCTTAAGCTCGGATATTGTACGCACACCTTCAACAGCAAGTTTTAGGTTACCCTTATAATTCGCAAAAAGAATAGAGAAAGAGGTAAGAAGGATATCCTTCGGAGTGTCCTTGCTGACTTTTGCAAATGCCTGGCTGTCCGTTATCACAAGCTTAGGCTTTTTTGCAAGTGAATCGAGGGTTGCAGTAAGCTCCGTATCCTGGGTTACAACAGAGATTGCATGACAGTCAAGTATATCCCTCAAAGTCTGCTGTTGCGGCAGAATAAGCCTGCCCTTGGGAGCGGCAGCGTCAATGGGAACAACAAGCACAACTATATCATTGTTTTCAAGCATATCGGAAATGATATGCTTATTGTTTTCTTGTCCCTTGGAAAGCTTACCGATAAGCTCTTTCAGCTCGAATATATTTTCGCCTGTTTTTGCACTTACAAGGATTTCATTATCTTCCGTGAGTGAAACATTCTTAAGGTCGCTTTTATTGTATGCAATAATATAGGGTATGTTTTTAGACTTGAATTTCTCAATAAGCTTTTTATCCTCCTCTGAGATACCCTCATCAGCGGCAATTATCAGTACAGCTATATCCGTCTTATTCAGGACCTGATAGCTTTTTTTCACACGCAGCTTGCCAAGCTCGCCCTCATCATCAATACCCGGAGTGTCAATAATTACAACCGGTCCGAGGGGGAGAAGCTCCATAGCTTTTGAAACCGGATCTGTAGTTGTGCCGAGGGTTTCGGAAACAATAGCAAGATCCTGACCTGTCACAGCATTTACTATACTTGATTTACCTGCATTTCTTTTTCCGAAAAATGAAATATGCAATCTGTCCGCCGAAGGCGTTGAATTTAAACTCATAATAATTCTCCTTGATCCTTATTTCACTATTGTACTATTTTAATATAAAGTAATTTTGTACAATAAAAATTATTTATAACTATTTATCTGATGAAAATTTATGGCATCTCCTCTGTTTACAACCACCTTATAACCGATACTTCCCATTCTGAGTTCCATGCAGTGCCTGCATTCCGCCGCCTCATCACCTGTACATATCTTGTTGTCATACAAAAGATATTTATTTCTAACATTAGTCGGTGATAAATTCGGCATTACAACATTTGCACCGGCAAGTATACCCAATTCTCTGCCACGTGGGTGAATTGTTCCCAAAGCGGTTGTAGAAGGGAGAAGTACATCGGGCAGCGTAAGACGGATAAGTCCGAGCATAAAAAGCGTAAGTTCCAATGTGCCGTTCTTAAAATCTTTTAAAGGTGTATCATGCTGGGCAATAAAAGGACCTATTCCGACCATCTGCGGCTGTAATTCCTTTATGAACAGGAGATCCTCTGCAAGATTTTCCGCTGTCTGATACGGAGAGCCTACCATAAAGCCGCAGCCCACCTGATAACCGATTTCTTTAAGGTCATAAAGACAGCGTTTGCGGTTCTCACAGCTTAATTCCTTAGGATGAAGCTTACCGTAATGCTCGCAATTTGCCGTTTCATGCCGCAGAAGATAACGATTTGCCCCTGCATCAAAAAATGCCTTATAGCTACCATAGCTTTTTTCACCGATTGAGAGCGTAATTGCACAATCGGGATATCTTTCCCTTACGGAGCTTATTATGTCAACCATGAGGTCATCCGTAAAATACGGATCCTCTCCGCCCTGAAGTACAAAAGTGCGAAAGCCGAGAGCATAGCCGCTTTCACAGCAGTCAAGAATTTGCTCCTTTGTAAGTCTATAGCGTTCTGCATTTTTATTGCTCCGCCTTATACCGCAGTACAGGCAATCGTTTTTACAGTAATTTGTAAATTCTATAAGACCCCGTATATAAACATCATGTCCGTAATATTTATGCCTGATATTTCTTGATTTTTCAAAAAGGTATTCTGAAAGCTCAGGTGTAAAGTTCTTTATAAGCTCAGCATATTCCGACAGCCCCAATACGGAATTTTTTTCGAGTTTATCAATAAGTTCCCTCATTTATTAGAAAATGCCACCTTTGAGCTAATTCCGTCAATCATGCCGATTTTTCCCGAAAGGGTATTTATAATATCTGTGGGAGCGTCAAGTGCTATGCTTATAATATTGACATTTCTCTTAGGGTAGGGCAGACCCATTCTGCCGATGATGTAATCTGCATATTCGTGCAGAAGATCGTTAAGCTTGTCTGTGGAATCAAGGTTTTCGACTATGATACCGATTATTGATACATGACTTTCCATAAAAAATCTCTCCTTATTTGCTCAAGGCGAAAAGCACCCCTGATATATACAAGGGTGCTGTCTTTAACGCTTTATGCAAACATCCTTTGGCTCAGGTAAAGCCTTTGACCTCAGAAGCAGTTGTTTTTAATACAGTTTCACGTTCAGCACAAAGCTAACACGCTCAACCTAATTTAATATTACCATACTTAGTTTTTTTTTTCAATAGTATCAGTAAATTTTTTATTCCGGATTTACATGAACCATGATATGTTTAAGCCTTGGGAAGTTTTCTTCCACGGCATTGTGTACCTGTTCGGCTATTTCATGACCTTCACTCAGAGTTTTGCTGCCGTCAACGCATATTTCTATATCTGCATATATTTTGTTTCCGAATATTCTTGTTTTCAAAAGATCTACTCCGATAACGTCCTCATGTGCGAGTACACAGTCACGGATTGCATCCTCTGTTTTATCATCACATGAACGGTCAACCATTTTATTGACAGCATCGGCAAAAATGCTGTATGCTGCCTTGATTATAAACAGGCATATAAAAATGCTTGCTATAGGTTCGAGTATTGGTATACCATTTCTTGCACCTATTATGCCGATAAGAGCACCGACAGAGGAAAGAGCATCACTTCGGTGATGCCATGCATCTGCCATAACTGCACCCGAATCAATAATTTTTGCATAATGCCTTGTGTACCAGAACATAGCCTCTTTTACCACAATAGAAACGATTGCGGCTATAATTGCAAGTCTTCCCGGCGGAGTGGAATCCTTATAATTTCCGCATGTAATATTGCCTATTGCCTCTGCCCCTATCATCAGACCTGTAAGAAACAGCAGTACGGCAAGAATTATGGCGGCAACGCACTCAAAGCGTTCATGACCGTAGGGGTGTTCACTGTCGGGTTTGTTTCCTGCGAGCTTTACTCCTATAATTACAATGATACTGCTGAACACATCCGAAGCGGAATGAACTCCATCGCTCACCATGGCACCGGAATTTGCCAGAAATCCTGCAACAAGCTTAAAAACTGAAAGGACGGTATTGGCAGCTATACTTACAACGGATACTTCTACAGCCGTTTGTACATCATTTTTTTTATTGTCTTTTTTCGATATCGGCAGGTTATTATTCATATTATCCCCTCATTTCCGTGATATAAAAAAACCGCAGGTACAGTAACAAAAATTACTGTCCCACGGGCAAATGCTCCGCTGTCACAAACGTGACCCGGATAAAGCGAAAGCTTTTCCTGATCAGTATAGTATATATTATGCCTAAGTATAACATAGGATAACCGAAAAGTCAAGAAAATCGGTTATAGGTTGTTAGGTTATTTGTGATATTTTTCGGTGTAAATTGGGAAAGTGTACAAAGTTACAGTAAGTTAGTATTGTGAGTAATTTTATTCTTTTATTTAGCTGTTTTTATATATTGATTTTCAAAATAATGTTTTGTATAATATATAGCCAAGGGCAGGTTATGGATCTACTCAGAATATAACCCCATATTTTACAGAGTGGAGAATATGTATGGCTATTGATCGTGTAGATCGGCATCAAGAAGATACCTAAAGGCTTTACTGTGAAAAACCACTGTCTGACAGGTGAGTTTACACAAAAAACAGCAGGACGAGATATGGCGGCTTTCCGGAAACCATATGGTTTATTTCTGCGTTGGATAATCGACGGAGGATTTGAAGGTGAAGCGGTTGACGGGGGGGTTGTGAAAGAGTCAGAAACGGTCTGATGACAGATGCGTAATATCTTATGGAGGTATGTGACGGTAAGCTATTTATTATACAACTTTGCTTATGATATTGCTTTTTGAAAATGAATGGAGTACAATTAAGTTGGTTAAAAAATGTAAATGAGGAATAATTATGAAAAAAATTCAATTTTCAGCACCGTGCCTTTTCGGTATAGAGGGGATATGTGCAGACGAGCTAAAAAGAATGGATATAGAAAATGTGAGGGCGGAAAACGGCAGAGTACTTTTTGATGGTGATTATTCCACGCTTGCGAGGGTTAATCTCTGGTCACGATATGCGGAAAGGGTGCAGATACTGCTTGGTGAGTTTCACGCATACAGCTTTGAAGAGCTTTTCCGTGGAGTGGAAAAAATAGAATGGGAAATGTGGATCGGAAGGGACGATGCATTTCCCGTCAAGGGACATTCCGTAAGCTCAAAGCTTGCAAGTGTTCCTGATTGCCAGAAAATAATAAAAAAGGCAGTTGTCAAGCGGCTTTCGTCAAAGTATCGTACCGACTGGCTTGATGAAACAGGAGGAAGGCATCAAATACAGTTTCTCATTATGAAGGATAAGGTAAGCATAATGCTTGATACCTCCGGTGAGGGACTGCATAAAAGAGGTTACCGTAGAGATTCCACAGCTGCACCTATAAAGGAAACGCTTGCCGCAGCAATGGCGGATCTTTCCCATGTGCGTCCGTTCAGTACCGTAGTGGACCCGTTCTGCGGTTCGGGGACTATACTTATTGAATCCGCACTTAAGGCACTGAAGGTCGCCCCCGGAATACTGAGAAGATTTGCCGCAGAGAAATGGGATGTCATACCCCCGGAGATATGGTCGAGGGAGAGGGAGCGTTGCTTTGACCTTGTAGACCATAGTGCGCAGTTTGAGGCATACGGATACGATATAGACAGTAATGCTGTTGAACTTACGCTTGCAAATGCAAAAAAGGCGGGGGTGGAAAAGCGTGTCCATGCAGAAAGACGTGATATTTCGGATTTCAAAGCTGAATTTGAAAGGGCGGCAGTGATATGTAATCCGCCTTACGGTGAAAGACTTCTTGATATAGACCGTTCAAGGGATATTTATCGCATAATGGGTAAGAAATTTGAAAAGCGGCAGGGCTATAGCTATACAATAATAAGTCCCGATGACAGCTTTGAAAATATTTTCGGCAGACCTGCTGATAAAAGAAGAAAGCTGTATAACGGTATGATAAAATGTCAGGTGTATATGTTTTTTAAAAATCCGCAGATAAAAAGGTAATTATATGATTTTCTAAGGCTTATTTTCATGGTATAAAGAGGAGATCAGGACTTGATATGATAATAAAAACAGCCAGACTTATCCTTGAACCACTCAGTACTAAGCATTTTCCTACAGCCTGCAAATATATGACAGACTCCGAAAATGCACGAATGATGATCTTTTTGCCCTGCGAGAACTATAAGGAGGTAATGGATTATCTCCATAAGGCATATATGCAGTGGGAAAAGGGAAAACCGGAATATCTTGATGCGGCTATAATACTTGACGGCATACATATAGGGGCGGTAAGTATAGAGTTTGTCAATAACGGAAAAACCGGTGAGCTTGGGTGGATAATTGACAGAAACTATTGGGGAAACGGTTATACATTTGAGGCAGCAAAATCTTTTATGGAATATTGCAGGGAAAAATATAACCTTACGCATTATATTGCCCATGCAGACAGTGAAAACCGTTCTTCAATCCGCATAATGGAAAAATTGGGTATGACACTTGTAAATATATACAGCGGCAGGAAAAACCGTATTTCCGATGAAATAAGAAAAGAAGTTATGTATGAATTATTTATTTAGCTGAAAAGAATCATATTTTAGGAAAGGACAGTAACTATGGGCGGCTTTGTTCACCTTCATGTACATACGGTATACAGCCTGCTTGACGGTGCGTGTAAAATAAAGGAGCTTGTTGGCACGGCAAAGGCACTCGGACAGGACAGTATAGCAATAACCGACCACGGTGTCATGTATGGTGTTATAGAATTTTATAAAGCGGCGAAAGCCGAGGGGATAAAGCCGATAATCGGCTGTGAGGTATATGTCGCTCCGAGAGGACGTACAGACAGAGAAGCAGGAATTGACAGAGAAAACCGTCATCTCATACTTCTTTGCGAAAATAATACGGGCTACCGAAATCTTATAAAGCTTGATTCCCTTGCGTGGACGGAGGGTTTCTATGGTAAACCCAGAGTGGATATGGAGTTGCTCGAAAAATACCACGAGGGGCTTATTGCACTTTCTGCTTGTCTTGCAGGGGATGTTCCCCGTGCTCTTATGAATAACGATTATGATGGGGCAAGGGCTAAGGCACTTGAATATCAGAAAATATTTGGAGAGAATAACTATTTCCTCGAAATACAGGACCACGGAATAGCGGAGCAAAAAAGAATAAATCCGCTTATAATTCGTCTGTCAAAAGAATTGAATATTCCTCTTGTTGCTACAAATGACTGTCATTATATCAAAAAAGAGGACAGTAAAACGCAGAATGTACTTTTATGTATTCAAACAAACAAGACGGTAAATGAAGAAAACCCTATGGCATTTCCCACAGATGAGTTTTATCTGAAAAGTGAGGAGGAAATGCTGTCAGTATTTCCTTCAATACCCGAGGCAATAGAGAACACGGCAAAAATAGCGGATAGATGTAATGTTGAGATAGAATTTGGAAAAATAAAGCTGCCACGCTTTGATGTGCCTGGTAATGAGGATCATCTTAAATATTTCAGACGTATCTGTTATGATGGGCTCAGAAAATATTACGGAGAAAATCCGGATAAGTCGGTGACGGACAGGCTTGAATATGAAATAGGTATTGTATCTCAAATGGGATATATAGATTATTATCTTATAGTTGCCGATTATGTAAATTTTGCAAAGTCTCATGGTATTCCCGTAGGAGCAGGGAGAGGCTCAGGTGCGGGAAGTCTTGCAGCATATTGTATAGGCATAACGGAAATTGACCCCATAAAGTATAATCTTCTCTTTGAGCGCTTTCTCAATCCCGAAAGAGTGAGTATGCCTGATTTTGATATAGACTTTTGCACCGAACGCAGGCAGGAGGTAATTGATTACGTCATAAGAAAATACGGTGCGGATCATGTTGCACAGATAGCGGCATTCGGTACAATGGCTGCAAGGGGAGCAGTGAGAGATGTCGGACGGGCACTTGCCGTCCCGTATGCCGTATGCGACAAGGTTGCAAAGCTTATTCCCCGTGATATAGGGATGACGATAGAAAAGGCATTACAGATATCAAAAGACCTTAAAGCATTATATGATGGTGACGAACAGATACAAAGCCTTATAGACACAGCTATGAAGCTTGAGGGTATGCCGAGAAATACAACAACTCATGCGGCAGGTGTTGTAATAACGGACAAGTCTGTTACCGATTATGTGCCTGTTGCAAAAAATGACGATACGGTTGTAACGCAGTTTACAATGACAGAGCTTGACGAGCTCGGACTGCTGAAAATGGATTTCCTCGGACTGAGAAATCTTACGGTACTGCGTGAAGCGGAAAAAATGATACAGAAGAATGACCCGAATTTTTCAGTTAATAATATTCCCGATGATGATAAGGGGGTATTTGAGATGTACTCAAGAGCTGATACCGAGGGTGTATTTCAGTTTGAATCAAAGGGCATGAAAAACGTACTTACACGTCTTTGTCCCGAAAGCCTTGAGGATATCATAGCAGTAATTTCCCTTTACCGTCCCGGTCCCATGGACAGCATACCGAGATATATTGAAAACCGACATCATCCCGAAAAAATAACATATAAGCATCCGCTGCTTAAGCCTATTCTTGATGTGACCTACGGCTGCATTGTATATCAGGAGCAGGTTATGCAAATATTCAGAACTCTTGCAGGCTATTCTCTCGGAAGAGCTGATATCGTACGCAGGGCAATGGCAAAAAAGAAAAAAAGTGTTATGGAACAGGAAAAGCAGATATTTATAGACGGACTTACGGATGAAAATGGTAATGTTATTGTTGACGGCTGCATACGTAGGGGAATACCCGAAGAGACCGCACTTGATATTTTTTCGGAAATGGAAAGCTTTGCTTCATATGCGTTCAACAGGGCTCATGCAGCTGCTTATGCATACATTTCCTACCAGACAGCCTATGAAAAATACCATTATCCGTGTGAATTTATGGCAGCTCTGCTCACAAGCGTACTTGGTGATGCAGGCAAGGTTGCATCATATATAGATGAATGTTCAAAACGGAATATAGAAGTATTACCGCCGAATATTAACGAAAGTGATTTAGGCTTTACCGTGAGCGGAAAGAATATTCGTTTCGGTCTTATGGCAATAAAGAGTCTTGGCAGGGGTCTGATAGAGGCGATAATTGATGAGAGAAGGAACGGAAAATTCATTTCGCTTTATGATTTCTGCAAAAGAGTATACAGTAGGGAGCTTAACAGACGGGCAGTTGAAAATCTTATAAAATGTGGGGCACTTGACGGTATGGGGGCAAACCGCAGACAGATGCTCATGTCTGTGCCTGTTATGCTCGACAGCATAGCAGAGGAAAAGAGGATAAGTATAGAGGGACAGATGAACCTGTTTGGGGAAGAAGATGCCTTTCATAATGAACCTGAGCTTCCAAATGCAGTAGAGTTTTCAAGACGTGAACTTCTTGACATGGAAAGAGAAACAGCGGGAATATACCTGAGTGGTCATCCAATGTCGGAATATGATGAGATAATCGCATCAGGCGGTACTGACAGACTTTGCGATATACTGAGTGAGGACACAAATATATATTATGACGGCAGAAGAGTTGAAATATTATGTATGATATCAAATATAAAATCAAAGATAACGAAAAACAATACAAGAATGGCATTTGTTAATATTGAGGATAAATACGGCTCTGTAGAAATGCTTGTATTCCCCCGGACACTTGATGAATACGGCAATATGATTGTCGGGGGGAATATAGTGAGGGTGTCGGGAACTGTCAGCAGGCGTGAGGACGAGGTGCCTCAGATTATATGCGATAAGCTTATGCCGGTATCAAAAAACATTCCGTCTGTGCTGATGGATTCACAAAAGAAAAATACTCCTCCCGGACTTTACCTTCGTGTGCCGAATGACACCTGTGAGGAATATATTAGGGCAAAGCAGATAATTGACATATTTGACGGAAGTGAACCGCTTTATATATTCTTTACGGAAAGCAGAAAACTGTGGAGAACTCCGGCATCAATGAGAGTTGATGTGAATGATGTTATGGTACGGGAACTGAAAAGGAGGATCGGCACGGAAAATGTAAGCCTTGTAAGGTAGTAGTGCATAATGCTCTTGAAAGGGGATAACTATGAAAACAAAGTTGATGAAATTATTAGTTGTGTTGGGGGTTGTCTCGTTTGTTTGTTCGGGGTGCGGTCTAGAGAGAGGAGCCTCCGTACAGACCGAAGTACAGAAAAGCCTGCCGGATGAAAGCTCAGAAGTTGAAATAACCGCCGATAAAGACGTAACGGAAAAACATCAGGTAATTAATGAAGTTGTTGATGTCAAAGAAAAGCCTGAGATAACCGGATTTACACTTTCTGCGACGTGTAAAGGGGATATAAATAAGCTTTGCCGGATTCACCCGTCATACCCCGGACACGTTATGGTAAGCAGTACTGTGGGAATAATTGGTGCACCCATTGAGATTACATATTCGGATAATCTCAAAAAGCCGACCCTGGAGCTTTGTTATAATGAGGACGAGCTGAGGGGAGTACCCGAAAAAAACATTATGGCTCTGCATTATCCGGAGGAAGTTGATGATTTTGACTTGATAGACAGTGCCAAGGTTGATACGGAAAACAATACTGTAACATTTAACCTTATAGGTGACGGTTATTACGTACTTGTCGATATCTACGAATACGGAACTGCAATGCAGTTTGATGTGTCGGAATATGCCTATGAAAAGGATGTCACATCATATAAATCCGATTGGGAGCGTGAGGGATATACCGGGGATATAATGAAATTGGCAGACAAGAAGTGGGCAGTGGAAAATGCACCGTATTTTCATGTTTCAACCCCGCAGGAGCTTGCAAGTGCCGTATATTATGCCAATGTTGTCGCAGACGGAGAGAGTGTTATCAGTATTTATCTTGAAAACGATATTGATCTTACCGGATATAAATGGGCGCCTATAGGTTGGAGCAACTTTACTAATCTTTTTGTAAGTATTTACGGACAGAACCATAAATTAAGCGGTCTTAATATTAAAACAAATGAATTGGATGTCGGCATTACCGGATATGTAAGCGGCATTTCCGTAAGTGATATCACAGTTGATAATGCTCATATTTCCGGAAGAGGATCTGTTGGTATTTTCAGCGGAGAGTGCAACGGCGAAAAGACTTTCACGAATGTCAAAGCAAGCGGTGAGGTATATGGAAGGGAGAACGCCTCAGGTGCCTTTGTCGGTTGGGGTTCAGGCGGAAGTTATATAAACTGCGAAAATAATGTAAAGGTAAATGGGGAGAATTTTCCGTATTATTGCTCTCAGGACAAAACAACGGCTCTGTATTCTGATGAAACGGTATATACGCTTAAAATGGACGAACAGGGAAATATCAGCAGAAGTGTATTGGATAAGGAATATAAAAATCTTGGTTGGGTAATCACTGATGAAAACGGAAAATTGGTACTCAACAGAAATGCAGCAGATGAAACCGTATTTCCCATGAACATAATGAGAGAGATTGATGCCGGTAAAGGAGGAAAATATACTATGCATCTTGAGGGTTGGAGGGATAATGAGGACGGAAGCAGCGGATATGTAAAGCTGAGCAATACTGTAGAATTTACAATGTAACAGGTTTATGAATGACAGGTTGAAGTAAAGGAATAAGTTGCAGAGTATCTGACTGAAAAGTTAATAATGTGCAGTCGGAAAACCGAAAAAATAAGTCGCCGTCGTATAAGCTGTTAGGCTTAATACGGCGGCACTTTTATTTTATACTTAATTTATCGCTATTTTACAGTACAAGTGTAACGTTCTTTACAGTATCAGTGTTAAAATATATATGTCAGAAAGACAATAACATTGATCAAGAAAGGAAAAACAAAAATAAAAATGTAAAGAAAATTCTTTGTATTTCCTTGGTAGCAATTACTGCTTCAAGCACAGCCATGGGAGTTTAGTATGTGTTTCGGTTATCCTAAAGCTCAACCCATATTTCAAACTGTTTACTATCTATTATCTTTATTAACTCAGCATCGGCTTCCTCTTCATTTGTAAAGGACGAACTTTCAAGCATATTTCTATATTTATCGGAAAGATAATCAAGATGTTTTATCCACGTTTCGGTTTTATAATCTTCTCCGTCATGCAGTGAACATGATGCTGCATTAAGCATCATCATATACATAAATTCGTCAAAATCCTTACCGTAAAATTCATATTCAAATATATCGTGAAATAACAAAATAACAAAAGGCTCATTATCTTCCACGTAAACAAAGCAGAAGATATCTCCGCTCCCTGTATAAGCGAAAGGTATAAATCTGTATTGGGGGTTAAGCGTAAGATTTTGGTACTCTTCGCCTAATTTTTTAATTTCTTCGATATCCTGCATATATTCCTCAAAAACATCAGTGAAAATGAGCTCGCAGTCTGCGTTTATCATCATAAAGGCGGCAGGATCATCGACATATTTCTTCATATTACTTCTAAAGTTTTCTACTCCGTTTTCTGCCCACTCTAAAGCACCTGTTTCAAGAATCCGATGGAATTTTGCCGGAAATTTAAATCCATATTTTTTTTCTATATCAGTGTACAGCATCGTGTTTTCTCCCTGTGGATTAATATTTTAATGAAAATTATTAATTATATAAAAAATCTGCATCCGCAAAAAGCGAACACAGATACCAAGTGGGGGAGGGCGGATTCGAACCACCGAAGCCGAAGCAACAGATTTACAGTCTGCCCCATTTGACCGCTCTGGAACTCCCCCGTAATATAAAGCTGGTGGACAGACTCGAACTCCCGACCTGCTGATTACAAATCAGCTGCTCTACCAACTGAGCTACACCAGCTTATTTCTTTCGCCGTTTTCCAACGGCTTTATTATAATACCATATCACTGCCTGTTTGTCAACACTTTTTTTAAAAAAAATTATATCACAAAAATATCGGAGTAAATACGACACAGACAGGCAGCCGAATATGTGTACGGGTAATGTAATTCATATCACATAATCATTCTGATATTTTTCGTTTTGCATATCAAGTATATCCTGTAGGGTTATACCATATAAATAATCGCAAATAACCTTTTTTAATCCCTGCCATACCGGAAGAGTGGCACAATCTGCACTGCGGGGACATTCAATCGGATCATGTTCAAGGCAGGCAACCGGAGAAAGGCTGCCTTCAGTGAGGGCAAGAATATCACCGACGGTATATTTATCCGGAGATTTGGCAAGCTTATAGCCACCCTGATATCCACGGTTAGTACTGAGAATATCGGATCTGTTGAGAACAGGCACAATCTGCTCAAGATATTTTTTCGATATATCCTGCCTTGCTGCAATATCCTTGAGTGCGATATAGCCGTCGTTGCGGTGCTCGGCAAGGTCGAGAAGCATACGAAGGGCATACCGTCCTTTTGTTGAAATTCTCAATTCAAATACCTCCTTGTTTATTTAACACTAATACCATATTATCATATGTTTAATAGGTTTTCAAGAGTAAATATATGCAGAGGGGAGAATATTTTATAAACCGGATAATTTGTAAATCAGCCTTGTACGTAAATCTCGAATATGGTATACTATAATTGCTATTGACATTTTCTGCGGAGAAATACTGAGTATGCAAAAGAATATATGTGCAAAGGCGGAGATACAATGAATACGGAAAAACTTGACAAATTGGCTGAATTATTGCTTGATACCGGAAAACGAAACAATTTGATAAATTTCAGGGATACAAAAACAGGGACAGTAGAGGTTTTGCTGCCGGCGGTAGACGTACTTTTTGAAAAAATTGACAGTGACACGACCTTCGAGGTTTATGACCCGAAAATTACAGAGGAGGATGAAACAGAGGATGCTCTGGAAACCGGAAAGATACAGATTAAAAAGGAAGAAACAGACGAAAAATCAGCATATCTTGCTGAATATTCACCTAAAATAAAAAAGCAGAGCCTGATACTTTTGTATAATGCTGCTGCAAACCCGATTACTGCATTAAAGAATATAGATAAGAAAACAAGGGAATTTATGGAAGAAACAGGTGTAAATGTTGCATATATGGCATTCGGTTTCATTAATTGGAAGGAGAGTGAATCGTCAGAGGTTATATACAGTGCCCCGATACTTCTTGTACCTGTTCAGTTCAGTCAAAGCTCGGCGGTTGAACCGTATTATATAAAATCCGCCGGGGATGATATAATAGTAAATCCCACATTTGCGTACAAATTGGATGCGGAATTTGGGATAAAGCTTCCCGAATACAATGATGAAGGTCTGACGGAATACCTTGAAAAGATAAAGAAAATAGTTGAAAAACTACAGTGGTCAGTATCGTCGGAGTGTAAGATCGGAATTTTCTCTTTTTTGAAAATCAATATGTACCGTGATCTCAAGGATAACAAGGAAATAATTTTCGCTAACAAAAATGTCCGTCAGATTCTCGGAGAGCCTGATAATTCTTATCCTGAAAGCGAAAACGTGAATAATACGGAAGAGTTATTGACGGATTTACATAGTGTTGTAGATGCGGATTCAAGTCAGGTTGAAGCAATAAAAATGGCAAAATCAGGGAAAAGCTTTGTTCTGCAGGGACCTCCGGGAACAGGAAAAAGTCAGACAATTACAAATATTATTGCAGAATGTCTGAGTGACGGCAAAAAGGTATTGTTTGTTTCGGAAAAGCTTGCCGCACTTAATGTAGTATATGATAAGCTGAAAAATGTCGGTCTTTCGGAGTTCTGCCTTCAGCTTCACAGCCATAAGGCGAATAAAAAGGATATTATAGCGGATATCTGTCATACGCTTCGCACAAATAAGAGTACAGTATCATCAAAGGCTGATAGTGAAATTGCAATAAAGGAGCAGGTACAAAAGCAACTGGATGAATATGCCGCTGAGCTTCATAAGCAGCATCCTGTCATTGAAAAGAGCCTGTTTGAACTGTATGAAGACTTTTCTTCGGTAAGGTCTGCACCTGATGTGGAATGGGCAATACCACAGCTCACGGAAAAAGGAGAAAGGTATCTCGCCGAGGCAGTTCGTCTTTTGGAGCAGTATACCGAATATATTCCGTCGGTGGGCTATAATTACAAAAATAATCCTTGGTACGGATATATAAACGGGGCTACTTCATATCAAACAAAAACTGACGTAAAAAATAATCTTACTGCCACAGTAAAGCTTATGCATTGTATGCAGCCTATTTTATATGAGATTTCTGAAAAATACGGTATGCCATGTACGAATATTGAAACGGCACATTTCTGCAATTCGTTTTTCCGGTTTGCTGCTGATTCTCAGATAATCACACCGTCTTTGCTTAAAAAGGATAATTTTGATATTACATATTCCACATTGAAGAATCTGCAAATACAGGGAAATGGTATACTCTCAAGTAAATCTGTAATTGAAGAAGAATATGATGAGGATATTTATAAAATCAATGGTTCGGAATACAATAAAAAGCTTACAAGAGAATTTAGCGGAGTTTTTTCAAGGCTTTTCGGTTCCGAATACAGACAGATGATAAAGTCACTGAGACTGTGCAGAAAAAGCGGTAAAAAGCCCTCATACAGTGAAGCGGTTGAAATTACCCAAAAACTTGCCGATTATCAGCAAAAACAGGAAGAATTTGCTAAAACAGAAGCTCCGATAAAATCTCTTGTCGGATCCGGATATAATGGTGTACAGACTGACTGGACTTATGTAATAAATCAGATGAATATACTTAAGGCTATGCTTTCAAGGGGTATTTCATTTGGCAAGCTGCCTGAATATGCTGATTTTGAACCGGAACGCAGCAATTTTTCGGATTATGCAGAAAGACTTGACCAAACATTCTCAAGCTGTGATGAAGCCGCATTGGATAATGCCGCCGTATATTTTGACAGCTCTGTCTTTAATATATTTACAGATGATTGTTCAAGGGTACAGATGAAGTGTAACGATTGCCTGAATGTATTTGATAAGCTTGATAACTGGAGTCATTTTGCTGCTCTGCTTTCCGAGCTTGAACAAATGCAGGTTACTCCGTATATTGAAGTTGCAGTAGGTCGTAATGTTCCTGAAAAATTTATTGTAAATTCATTCAGAAAACAGTTCTATTTTCAATGGATACATAGAATATTATCCGAATCGCCTGTTGTTTCCGCAGCAGACAGAATTTCTCAGGATAAGGCAGTACGCACATTTTCGGAAAAGGATAAGGAGCAGTTTGAAATAAACAAGGCAAGGATACGTGCGGAACTGTCGGAAAAGCGTCCCTCCCTGAGTATGATAGCACCCGGAAGTGCGGTTTCAGTATTGCTGCGTGAGGGGGAGAAAAAGAGAAAGCAAAAGAGTATACGTACCCTGCTTGCGGAGACAGGTGAGCTTGTACAGTGCATAAAACCATGCTTTTTGATGTCACCGCTAAGCGTAAGTACATTTCTTGCATCTGACTCCGTCAGGTTTGATGTGGTTATATTTGATGAGGCTTCACAGATATTCCCGCAGGATGCAATCGGTGCAATATACAGAGCTGAGCAGTTAATTGTTGTCGGTGACTCGAAACAGATGCCGCCGAGTAATTTCTTCAATGCCACGGTTGAAGAAAATGATGACGGAGAAGAAACTGAGGAAATAAAGGACTTTGAATCCATTTTGGATTTATGCTCGACCTTTATGCAGCAGCTCCGCCTGCGTTGGCACTACAGAAGCCGCTATGAGCAGCTTATTACATTTTCAAATAAAAATTTTTATGATAATGATCTTGTAACATTCCCGTCCTCAAAAACAGATGCTGACGGAATAGGAGTTGATTATTACCACGTAGACGGTGTATTTGACCGAAAGTCACATACAAACCGTAAGGAAGCAGAATTTATAGTTGACCTTATATATAAGAATATTGAAAAATATCCTGACAGAAGCTTAGGTGTAGTAGCGTTCAGTGTTGCTCAGCAGAATCTTATTGATAAGCTTTTGTCAAGACGCAGACAGAGTATGCCCGATAAGGAATACTTCTTCAAAGACGACAGAAGGGAGCCGTTCTTTATAAAGAACCTTGAAACCGTTCAGGGTGATGAACGCGATACGATCATATTCAGCGTTGCATACGGAATTGATGCACAGGGTAAACTGCTGCATAATTTCGGACCGCTTAATCGTGTGGGAGGGGAGCGAAGGCTGAATGTTGCGGTTACCCGTGCAAAGGATAATATACAACTGGTATCTTCCATGCATTACAGTGATATTGATTTGGGAAGGACCTCGGCAGAGGGGGCAAGACTTCTTAGGGAATATCTTGATTATGCCGAAAACGGAGATATAGCATTAAAACGTGATGAAGGTGTAAATGATTATGATAAGTTGGAGTCCTATTTTGAAACGGAGGTATGTGAATTATTACGCAAATATAATTATTCTGTTGATACACAGGTCGGCTGTTCCGGATTTAAGATTGACATTGCACTGAAGAAGCCTGACAGCTCAGATTATGTGCTTGCAATCGAATGTGACGGTGCAGACTATCATTCATCAAAAAATGCACGTGACCGTGACCGTCTGCGTCAGGAGATACTGGAGCGTATGGGCTGGAAATTCTACCGTATATGGTCCACAGATTGGTTCCGCAACAGAAACGGTGAGCAGATGAGACTTTTGGAGGCTGCGGCAGAGGTTATACAAAATCCCGCAGAGGGAAAAGCTGTACCGATTGAAGAGGTAAGTGCGGATGTTGAAAGCTTTGAGGAAACAGCCGGGGAAAAGAGGTTTTCATTTCCTCCGTATAGGGCGGCTGATATAGAAAATCTCAGCAGAAAATATCTTCCGAAGAATTTCAGGGGAATGGTAAAAGAAATACTTGAGGTCGAAGCACCGCTTTCCGAAGATTTTCTTCTCAAAAGGACAGTTCAGTATTTCGACAGGGAAAAGGTAACAAATGTAGTTGAGCAGAGATATGAGGAAATTATGAAGGGATGTGAAACAGACGGAATTATCCGCCGCAGCGGTTTTCTTTATCTTAATAATGACAGTGCCGATAAAATACAATTCCGCTGTGAGGGAGATATCGAACGTGAGATAAAGCAGATTGCACCCGAGGAGCTTGGTGCAGGAATGCTTGAAATCATAAAGCAGAATGTATCCATTGACAAAAACAGCCTGTACCGTTATTTAGGAAGTCAGTGCGGAATAAGTCGTGTTACAAAGGCGGCGGGTGAATATTTTGATACAGCACTTGGCACAATCGAAAATTTCATTGAAATTAATGATGGTCAGATTGTATTAAAATAATAAAAATCGGTTTAAAATTAAGAAAGTCGGCAAGTGATATGCCTTTGGAAGAAAAGGATAAGATAAAATCAGCAATTTATGAGATATATTCGAGATACAACATAGGCAGATTTGATGAATATTATGACCCGGGTGAGGAAATGGACGAGCTTACCGGAGAAATTGAGGAGGAAAAATCTGGATAAGCTGGTATGATAAATTTAAAACAGGAGGGATAGTGAAGTGACGGAACTTATACAGTCCGATATAAATTATCGGATAACAAAAAACAATGACGGTATTATAATAGAGTGCGATAAACCGATGCACTTGGAGGATAAGATAATTGATACGGAAAATGATTGTTTTATTCTTGCAGTAAAGACGGATGTGAATAACCATAAATATTATGTAGATTACGTTTACCTAAATCAGGAGCTTAATATTATACGTGTGCTGCGTGAGGATAGGGGAGTGCTTCCTAAATTTATAATAGCCCCCGATAACAGGATATGGGTGAGATTGTCCTCAACGCAAACCGAGAAGAACGGAGAAATTGTCCTTCCCCTTGAAAAAAGGTGTAATGTTACAAAAGAGATTATAAAAAGGGATATAGGCTTTTGGGACTATTTCCGGCTAGGAAATAAATTTTATGGCTTTGAATATGATGTTTTTAACTTAAAAAAGCCTGCACAGCTTGGAATATATGAATTCGGAAAGAACAATCAGTATAAGAACCGCAAAATGAAAAAGCTCGAAGGGATACATTACGGAAATATATGTGTTTTACAGGGACATTGCTATATTACCGCTTCACAGTCAACGGATGAGGGAGAACGTATCCTTGTATATGAAGCAGACGGCGAAGCAAACATATTGAATGTGTGGAGTCCAAAAATCAGCATAGAGAAAGCAAACGGTTTTTGTCTTATGTTATTGGATGAAATACAGTACAAGTTTTTGTTTGTATGCGGAAATGATATTGAAACAGCAATGTTTGATATTGAGGGAAATCTGATACAGAGGGAAAAGATTTTCGAGGGCGATAAAAAAATCTACACAGCCGATTTTACAGTAGCGAAAGATTTTGCGGCAGTATTTTTTGTAAACGAAGGCGGGGAAAATAATTTATTTGTTACGGACAGCAACGAAAAGAAATTATATAAGGCTGAAACGGATATGACTGTCTGTATTCTGAATAAGGAGTATATGATTGAATCGGGTACAGGCATGAAGGGTACATATATAAAAATTATCCGGACAGGTCTGAGGTGACAGAGATTTAAACTAATGAATCGGATAATTGTATTATCGGGAGGTGTGAAAATGTATGACGATAATGCCCCGCAGACAGAACTGATAAGGAAGCTTGATGTCAGCGGATACGGTTGGTGCAGTGAGGCTGTACTGGTGTATGTTAAAAACGGCAGAGGGGTACTGAAAAGTATTATCGGAAAAGCCGATGAGAATTATCAATACAAAGCCTCTTTGCTTCTGAACAATAAACATCTGATTTACGGAGAGTATCCGATATGCCCGACCTGCAGTGCCATGCTTGCGAGGGGTTATGGTATAGAAAATGCGGATTGTATAGAGATAGAGCAGATAAGAAGCAGAATAAACTCAGAATATATTTCAATTGAAAATTCTGTTGAGGATTTAAGTCCGATAACAGGACTTCTGAAAAGCGGCTATTATGTTATAGCAGACGCACCGCAATACCCGACTGCCGGAGATGAACATTTCTTTGTCAATGTTCCGGATGAGCTTACGTATAGGCAGTCTGCCTGTGCTGAGTATTACAGCCACAACTACCTCTCTTCTCTTGAGGGATATCCTGCATATATTTATCCCACACAATCAAACAGCCGTCTTAATCCCGACAGGGCGAATGAATATCTTACTATAATAGATAAGCCTTGCTCACCGAGGGCGATAGCACTGTATAATTACGGATTTATAAGTGCATTGCTTGATGGTCATCATAAGGCCTATGCGGCTGCCCGAAAGGGATGTATGCTTAAATGTCTTGTAATAATACCGTTGACGTTGACGGTACATCGCCGATCTCGCAATGGACGGGAATTTGCCTGTTTTTCCGATATAAAAATCCCCATGTCGGATCTGCCGCTTTATTGTAAAGACAGAAATGGGAGATGTAAGAATATTCTTAAACCGAAAATTACGGCGAATAAAAAAATACCTGAGAATAATTTCACCTTGAGATATCCCACAATAAAGGAATTGGCTGAATATTCTCTGATAGATCCCGAAAGGAACGGAATGACCTCTGAGGAAGCGGCAGAAAAATGGATGCGGGAAGATATGGAAAGACTTGAAGATCTTATCGTTTATCTTGCACGTACAATGCCCGAAAAAGCCTTTGGTATCTGCCAGAATATCGTTAAATCGGAAAACGCCAATGCGGATGTGCTGAGTGTGGCTTTCCGGTTATTACTTAATGATAAAACACCCGAAACGGAGCAGCTTTTTATAGATTATATTGTTGAAAACGATCCGGGCAGCAAATGTTGGGATATAGTAAATTCCTATTGGAACGATTAGAACCGTAAATTTTTTATATCAATTTTAATGCTGAAAAATGTGAAGTAAAAAATAAATTCGGAGCAGTTTTTTCAGAAGGAAAATTTCCGGTAAAACAGCTCCGCAGGCTCACATATTATTATTGCTTTTAGGCTCATACAATACAGGAAATCCGTTGTCATACAACATTGTTTCAATTTCCATTATTGAGAGCTTATGCTTTATCCCGAACAGAATGACAGCATCACGGGGATTTTTTGAATAAAGAGGTGCTTCGTTTATACTGTGAAGTATAGCCTTTGTCTGTACCTCGTTTGCTTTCAGACCTATGCAAAGACAAATTAATATGTCCCTTGTAGGATGTTTTTTCTTACCGCTGAATATACTGTATCCGTATCTTTCATTTATACCCGAATCGGCAATTACCTGTGCCTTTTCAAGATGGTTTTCCTTTAAAACACAATTTAAAATGTCCGATAGCTCCGAGTCGGATAAACTGTCGGAATAATCACTAAGGTACTGTTCGATGGGGATATTTTTATCCAAAATCTTATTTAACTCATCTGTGTTTTTTATTTTCATTAAAAAAATCCTTTCCGAAATATTAATTTTGAATTATTATATAATCAGCGACATATGTATGAAAACTGTGCTATAATGATTATAATGCATCTACATTAAAAAAGGAAGATAAAAATGAATTTACAGGAAAAGTTTATGCTATGGCAATTTGATGAACTGAAAAAAATCAATAACAAGACTGAGCTTGTAATTAATAAATATACAAATCAACTGATGATAAAGAAAGAAATGCATGAATGTGAATATGAAATCCATTATGAGCTTTGCTCTGTCCGGCATGAAAATTTATTGACGATATATGATGTTGTATCGGACAGCGGAATATGTACAGTGCTTGAGGAATATATCAATGGTATTACACTTGAGCAGTATTGTAAGGGGAGAAAGCTTGATGATATGCAAATTGTTGATATAATTATCCAGCTTTGCCGAGGTCTTAGCATATTGCATGAGAAAAATATAATCCACAGGGATATAACCCCCACAAATATAATGATAGACAATTACGGAACGGTTAAAATAATTGACTTTGATATTTCAAGAATGACAAACAGCACATCAAGTCATGATACACATATTCTCGGGACGCAAGGCTATGCTGCACCCGAACAGTATGGTTTTATGCAGTCGGGACCCCAAACCGATATCTATGCGGTGGGGGCAATAATAAATTTCATGAAAAAGGGTACCACACTCGATGAGGCACAGCTTGATGATGGAAGCGGTCTTGCCGATATAATGAGAAAATGTATCGAATTTGAGCCTGAGAGGCGTTATGAAAATATAGGACTTCTGATAGCCGATCTTGAAAGCTACAGGACAGCCCCGGATAAAAGGGTGGCACTGGGAGGGAGGAAAAAGGAATTTTTTCTAAGAACTCTTATCATTGAATTACCAGGAGTATGCTCAAAAAATTATTTTATAAAGGTATTTGCCATAACCTGCTACATAATAGGACTTCTGTATATGTATTCGGTATTAAGCAATATAGGTAATAATGCGAAGTTTAACCAAGGAGTGGTAATACTGATTTTTGTTTTAATTGTACCGTTTCTGTGTTTTTCCAATTATCTTTCATTTCAAAATAAAGTTTTTAAAAGCTATAGCTTTCCCTCAAAGAGGAGTATTTTTAAATTATTGGGTGTTATAAGCCTTATAGGCGGTGCATGTTTGAGTACTGCAATAATTAAGTAATTTTGAACCGGCAGTTCAACAATTTCTCCGTAATTTAATTTATAATTAATTA
>CANQLX010000006.1 GCA_947624835.1 uncultured Clostridia bacterium | reverse complement strand
TGACATTGGAAATTACCTCCTAATATTTTTACTTATTATATTTTAAAGCATTTTAGAAAAAATTACAAGTGTTTGCAGCAATTTTGCGAAATTTTTTTATTAAAAATTATTATCACCGCTAATCTCATCAAGCAAACGGAACACTTCATCATAGTCTATATCCCCATTTTCATCTGCAAAGACATTCTCTTCATCATCACTGCCGAAAATATCTTCCTCAGTTCCCGGATATTTATTTTCCTCTTCCTTCTCCGGAATTGCTTCCTCTTCAACCTCTATCTGTTCTTCATACTGCTCAATACTGTCCGTATTTTCCTTGGAAACCGTACCCGTCGGAGCTTCCGGTTCATTTACCAAAACCGTTTCCCGACTTGTCTGCTCCGTTGAATCCACACTGTCATACTCTTCGGAAACATCGGCATTTATCTCAAAGGCAGGCTCAATGGCAACAGCTTCCGTGTTGTCGGTATATACCTCAGATTCATTCTGAGGCTCCGTCTGCCGTTCCTGCTGAATCTCTTCTTCATAAACATACGCAGCCGGTTCTTCATCCACAGTATCTGAAATACGATCCGTGTTTACGGATTCCTTTGCATCTTTAGCCTCTGACTCATCCTCAGACAAAGTATCTTCAAGAGTAAGTGTAGTTCCGCTGAATTTCACCGGCTCTGCTATTTCCTCATTCCCTTTCGGTTTATCATCCCCTGTTATAATATGTCCGAAAAATTCATCCTCATCAATTATCTCGCTGTCATCGTCTTCCTCATCAGTCTCTATATTGAGATTTTTCATCATACCTATGATAAAGAATATTGCAAAACCGCACAATGCAATATCAGTTGTACAGGTCAGTATTCTTGAAAGTGTCGGTGTCACAACAAATACATCCACATTACCCGTGTCCTTTACAGGGACAACCATTTTTAGTATTATATCCGTTGTCGTTATCAGCGTACATAATACAAATCCATAACCGTACATAACAGTTTTTCCAACACATTTTTTCGGATTTATCTCTGCAAAAAACATTGACTGATAGTACATGAACAACGTAAGCAGTGTTACTGATATAATATCAAACATTTCCGTTGAATGGAGTGAAACCTTCGAATATTCCACAAATAGCGATATAAGTCTGCTGCATGACCATGCCGGAAGTGCAAGAGCAAGGTACGGTATTCTTTTCATGCCGTTCTGCCCCGTGAAGCAAATGCAGGATTCATAAAGCATAACAACACCGCCGAGCATTCCCAAAACAAAGCCTATTAAATAAACTAACGAGTATTCTGCCGAGGCTATTGAAAACACAGAGATAACCCCGCTTCCGACTATAGAAACCGATGCAATAAAACCGAAAAAAGCAGCCGGCACATTTTTGGCGGGTATCCCGTCAATTTCTGTCTTTCTGTCAGCTATCAGCATTCCGCCGCCTATTACAAGCACAGTGATTATTGAAAGAATAAATATAATGCTGCACGTTGATGAGTCCAGAAAAAAACCTTTACCTGTATAATTAAACAGCGTATCGCAGAGCTTTGCCCCGCCGCCCATAGCACCGATTATAACGGTAGGTATCCAAAGTTTTTTTATTCTCATATATCAAATCTCCTTTTTGTATGGATACAGCGGTATAAAGCCCACTGTCCACACCGATTCAAACCTATTCAGTGTTCAATCTTGCAATTCCCGCCACAGGCAGAGGAAACCTGTAAAACAGTACAAGGCTTCTAAATTTACCAATGATACCCCGGTCAAAATATCAGCACTTAGTTCTGTTTTCTGCCGGCAATCGGGATATATTCCTTGCTGTGAACCATTGAACGGTATGCGGGACGGATTATTCTTCCGCCGTACGTCACCTCTTCAATTCTATGAGCACACCAACCGGCAATTCTTGAAACGGCAAACAAGGGTGTAAACATTTCGCTCGGTATTCCAAGCATATCATATACAAAGCCTGAATAAAAATCGACATTTGCACAAATAACCTTTGAGCTTCCCTTAACCTCTCTCATAACCCTCGGAGTCAGTCTCTCAACAGCCTTATAAAGCTCAAATTCATCGGTCATATTTTTCTCCGATGCTATCTTCTCCGCTGTTCTCCTCAAAATCACGGCACGGGCATCGGAAAGTGTGTATATAGCGTGTCCGAAACCGTATATCAGACCCGAGCCATCGCCCTTTTCCCTGCGTATTATTGATGCAAGAAAATTATATACCTGTTCTTCATCCTTCCAGTCCCTTACGTTTTCCTTAAGTTCATTCATCATAGTCCGTACTCTCAGGTTTGCTCCGCCGTGGCGAGGACCCTTAAGGGAACCTATGGCAGCTGCAATCGCAGAATATGTATCTGTACCCGATGACGAAAGAACCCTTGTCGTGAACGTAGAATTATTTCCTCCGCCGTGCTCCGCATGAAGTATCATGCAAAGGTCGAGCAGCTTAGCCTCGGAATCGGTAAATTTCATATCAAATCTCAGTGCACGCAATATAGACTCACTGGTAGAAAGCTTAAGATCAACCGGATGAAAGAACATACTTTTCTTATCAAAGGCTCTCCTCTTAACCTGATATGCATATGTCATTATCGTAGGCAAAGATGCTATAAGCTGTATTGACTGGCGCATTGTATTTTCAAGTGATGTATCGTCAGGATTCGGATCGGTCGTATACAACCCAAGCACCGAATGTGCAAGCTTGTTCATTATATCCTCAGAGGGAAATTTCAATATCATATCCTCAGCAAAATTATGCGGAAGTTCACGGTAATGTCCGAGTATATCCTTAAACTTACTCAGATGGTTCTCATCCGGCAGATTGCCGAAAAGCAGAAGCCATACCGTTTCCTCAAAGCCGAAACGGTTCTCTTTAACACAGGCATTAATTATATCATTTACATCATAGCCCCTGTATGTCAGCTTTCCCTCATCAGGTATTCTTTCACCGTCAGCTATAAGAAATCCGTGAACATTACAAATGTTTGTAAGCCCCGCCATAACTCCTGTACCGTCAGGATTTCTCAGTCCCCTCTTGACACCGTATGTCTGGTAGTCCTCATTGTTGAATCCGTTATGCAGCCGATATTCATCGCAAAGATCGGCAAGCTTGTTATTGTAAAAATCACTGTTATCCATTTTTCGCCACATCCTTCATCCTTCTGTTTTGATATATTCCCGACGGCGAATATAAAACTGCATAATATCATATAATCATATATAAGCAGCAATGTATATTGATACCCTTAAAATCGCAGCAGCAACGGCTTGCCTCCCAACGAAATCGAAAGGCACCATCGCCTGATATATATTTTAACTTTTTTTTACTGTTATGTCAAGGAAGGCAGATACTTATTTGAAAAAATGTGAGGTATAATATGAGGAAAAAAATAATTTCTGCTATCTTCTGTTTTTTTATCATGGCCTTTTTACCGCTTATTTCCGCAAAAAACGGCATATTCTTTTTTGATAACGGAGCCTCTGCGGTCTTTTCCGTTGACAGTTCTGTTCCGAAAAAAATCAATAATGATACCCGACAGTCGGAAGCCGAAATCAGTAACGAAGCTTCAGGGGAAGATACCGCAAACAATAATACCAAGCAGAAATTCAAAATACTTGATACTTCAAGCGGAAATGTCATATCTGTTGGTGACAGGGAGTTTTGCTGCGGTGCACTTGCATATGAAATGCCCCCATCCTTCGAGCAGGAGGCATTGAAAGCCCAGACTGTCGCACTATATACTTATTTTTGCAGACTCAGGAATATACAAAAAGAAAACCCTGACAAAGAACTCAAAGGTGCAGATTTTTCCGCAGACCTGTCCGAGGGACAGTTTTACCTAAACGATAAGCAGCTCCGTCAGAAATGGGGCAATCTCTATGGCGACAGCATAAAAAAAATAAATTCCGCTGTAAATTCGGTTTTCGGTGAAGTTATAACAGACGAAAACGGAGATTTGATAGATGCCTGCTATCATGCAATTTCAAGCGGAACAACAGAAAATGCGGGGGACATATTCGGCTCTGACAATGAACATCTCGTTGCTGTTCCGAGTCCGACAGATATAAACGCACCTGACTATATGACAAAATGCAGTTTTTCCGTTGATGAATTTAAAGAAAAAATGTCCTCGCTCAGCAAGGACATAAAGTTTACAGGGGAACCCGACAGCTTTATCGGTAATATAAAACACACTCAATCCGGTTCCGTTACCGAAATCACCGTAGGCGGCAAAAAATTCACAGGCTCAGATATACGACGGACGTTCGGACTTAGAAGTGCGGCTTTTGAAATAAAATATTCCGATAAAAAATTCAATTTCACCATAAAAGGCTACGGTCACGGCGTAGGTATGAGTCAGTGGGGAGCACAGGGAATGGCGGAGCAAGGCTCGGGATATAGGGAAATTCTAAAGCATTACTATCAAAACATAAAAATTACCGGTTGACACAAATTAAGTATAATCATCAATCCAGAATTATAGGGATTATATCCTTCGGAGTTTTCGCAAAGATCGGTGTACCTGCCATATAATGCTTTTCCATATCCTCCCTTGTACCGTATCCGAAAAGACAACCGATAAAACCGATTCCGGCCTTTGATGCACCCTCCGCATCAAAGCCGGTATCTCCTATCATAACTATTCTGTCACCTTCACTGATCCGCAAATCATCAATAACATAATTAATAACATCGAGCTTATTTAATCTAGGTTTACAGTTGTCCGTCGGCTTACCTGAAACCGAGGTTGAACCGCCGATCCTGTCAAAAAAATCCTCAATTCCAAGCATATTTATAATTTTATTGGTAAATTTTTGATATTTTGAAGATGCAACACCGAGTCTTACACCCTCAGACTTCAGACTCCGCAGAACATCCATTATACCTTCATATAACTTATTTTTATAAATACCTCTTTCAATATAATTTCTCTTATATATTTCCACTGCCTTCAGCGCATCCTCATGCTCAAACCCGCACCTGACCAAGCTGTCATACATGGGCGGTCCGATAAAGCTCCTGATGATATCCTCACTCGGCAGCGGTCTTTTTGTTTCCTTAAAAACCGTACGCACACAATCCAGTATACCCTCCCCGGATTCGCTAAGCGTACCGTCAAGGTCAAATAATGCTATTTCATATTTCTTCATATCTACTGCCACTTATCCCTCGAACGGATAACCTTCCTCTCTTCCCAAAAATGAGATGGTAAGCTTATACTTTCCGTCCTTTATTTTTTCAATCCTATATTCTCCCTCATGGGCTGAACACCTGATAAGCCTTTTGGCAAAAATCCCGTTTACCTCATATACATCAATATCATAAAAGCTCGGCATTTCACTGTGTCTTTCCCCGAACATTTTGACTGTTTCACTCTTAACTGCCATAAAAGTTTTTCCGTCGGATACTTTTACATTTTCAGCCTCATATATATGATATGACGGATAAAACGCTTCAAATGCTCCTCCAAAAACTATAAACACTGCAAGGACAACAGAGATAATAAGGCACGTTTTATCTCCCTTTCCCCTGACTCCCAGCTTTTTGGCGGCTTTAACGGATTTCGTGAGACTTATTATCATTATGACACAGGGAATAAGGTATAGGAAAATGAGAAATTCCGTACATATAACTCCGGCTATGTAAAGTTCAATATTAAGAAAATTTATTACAAGATTAAATATCAATATCAAACTGAACAAAGCAAGCCCGATATCATAAAATCTTTTTCCCGATTTATATAAGGGATCATTTTTGAGTATAGACTGATCCTTTTTCTCATTAGGAACCGTATTCTCATTTTGTTCTGTATGTTCCGCTTTTTCTGTGTGTTCTGTTTCCTCTGTGTTTTTTTCGTTGTTGTTTGACAATTCTTCTTTCATAATTAAAAACCTCCGTATTTTATTTTTTCGATTCCGCTGAAGCTTCCTATATTTCACTTCCGCAGACCATTTTCAGCATATGTAACAACCTTGATTTCGATAGTACCTTTCGGCAAAAAATCTCTATTTAACAATATATTTGATACCCTGACATATACCGAATATGACCGGCTGATGCACAAGGTATATAATTAATGAATACTTGCCGAGAAATGAGAAAAACGGTACATAATTTTTATATGCCATTTTGGGAAATCTCTTCTGAACGGCAAGCCTTCCGAAAAATCCCCCTGCAAAAAACAGGAACAGCCATGGGAATAATGCAAAATAATCGCTTGAGATAAATCCGTTACCTATAAATCCGAGAGGATAAAGGAAGTCCGTCTGATACCATCCGACCGGCAGATTCAAAGTCCATACAAACGGTATTCCCACATAGCCTGAAGTTACCCCGAAGGTAAAAACAAACAATACTACATTTACGGCAATGCCTACCCACATAGGTACAAGCCTGCATATTTTTGAAAGTATCCCGTAAAGCATCATACATACCGAAAGCATATGAAGAATACCGAATCTTATTGCGGAATCATTCCCCACAGCAAAATATGTAACAACAGTAAGACCGTATGCTATGAAAAACAGCTTTGCCCCTCTTTCCGTGTTTGAATGACTGAGGTTAGAGCATATGCCGGATATAAAAATAAACAGTCCTGCAAAAAAAGGCTCGGCGGGGGCAAAAAAATTAAGAAGAGTTCTGCCCCAATCCCAATTAAAAAATATTCCTATTGTATAAAACGCATGATAAAATACCATACAGAAAATGGCAAAGCCTCTCAACTCGTCAAGAAGATAAATTCTCGGTCTTTTCTTCGCCTTAGTCTTGGTTTTGGATTCAGCCAAAATCTCTCCCCCCTTACGTGTATATACAAAAGTCGGATATAAAAATCGGAAAAATATTTTATTTTATATATTTATGTGCTATACTTATATAGTATCTCTTGTAAAATATTATAACATCAAAATTCCGTTTTATCAAGAACAGAAGGGAGAAATTATAAAATGAATAATACAATTTCAGAGACAGTAAAGGAAATCAGCGTGAATGTAGAAAAATCAATGCTTGCCGTTAATGTGGGAAGCGGAAACTTGGAGGTTCTTGCCACACCTGCGGTTGCCGCACTGATGGAAAAAGCCGCCTTCGAGCTTATTCAGTCTTATCTTCCCGAAGGCATTACAACTGTCGGAACAACGATAAGCATAAATCATATGAGTGCGTCACCGCTCGGGGCAAAAATATTTGCAGAGGCAAAGCTTGTGGATATTGCGGACAGAAAATATACCTTTGAGCTTACGGCAAGGGATGATGCAGGGATTATCGCAACCGGAAAGCACGAACGATTTGCTGTCAAATCCGGACGCTTTATGGAGAAAACAAATTCCAAGCTTAATAAATAAAGTCAGTAATAAATATTAAAACCATTGAATTATTGCAAAAAAATGGTATAATTATGATATTATTCGGATTAAAAAGAGGAGGAGCTTATATGCACAAACATATCGGTGAAAAATATTATATCACCACACCAATTTATTATCCGTCCGGCAATCCTCATATAGGTCATTGCTATACAACAACTGCCTGCGACTCAATAGCCCGCTACCGCAGAATGCAGGGCTATGACGTAATGTTTCTTACCGGTACCGATGAACACGGTCAGAAAATAGAACAGAAAGCAGCCGAAAAAGGCATTACGCCGAAGGAATATGTAGACGAAATCGTGGAAGTATTCAAAAAGCTGTGGAATTTTATGAATATTAAATATGACAGATATATACGCACAACCGATGACTACCACATCGAGTCGGTTCAGAAGATATTTAATGAACTATATGACAGAGGGTATATATACAAGGGAGAGTACAAAGGCAAATACTGCACACCTTGCGAAAGCTTTTGGACAGATTCCCAACTCGTTGACGGGAAATGTCCCGACTGCGGAAGGGAGGTTGTTGAAGCAAAGGAGGAAGCATATTTTCTGAAAATGTCACCCTTTGCCGAAAGAATAGAAAGACTTCTTATGGAAACTGACTATCTCCAGCCGAAAACGAGGGCTGTTGAGCTTGTAAATAACTTTATCCGTCCCGGACTGGAGGATCTTTGTGTTTCAAGAACAAGCTTCAAATGGGGTATTCCTGTCACCTTTGACCAAAAGCACGTTGTATATGTATGGATAGACGCACTTTCAAACTATATAACCGCACTCGGCTACGGTAATGACCGCTATAATGATTACGATCAATTCTGGCCGGCTGATGTCCATATGGTTGCAAAGGATATCATGCGTTTCCATGCTATAATATGGCCGGCTATGCTTATGGCTCTTGAATTGCCACTGCCCAAGCACCTTGCCGTGCATGGCTGGATAACCTTTAATGGTCAGAAGATGAGTAAATCACTCGGAAATATCGTTGATCCTTTCATTCTCGGCGAGCGTTACGGTGCGGATGCAATACGTTACCACATAATGAGAGAAATGGCCCTCGGCTCAGACAGTTCATTTTCAAATGAAATTATGATAAACCGCATAAATACCGACCTTGCAAACGGTCTTGGCAACCTTGTTTCAAGAACTGTCGCTATGGTGGAGAAATATTTCGGGGGAACGCTTACCGAAGAAAGAGAGACCGGAGAATTTGACGATGAGCTTATATCTGCCGCAGTCGGTCTTTCCGATATTGTTGACGACTGTATAGATAAAACTCAACTTAACAATGCTCTTGCTGAGATATTCAAGGTCGTGTCCCGTGCCAACAAATACATCGACGAAACTACTCCATGGATTCTTGCGAAGGATGAGTCAAAAAAGGCCCGTCTTGCAACAGTTCTGTATAATCTTCTTGATTCAATCAGGATTGTTTCTACACTTCTTTCGGCATTTATGCCTACAACCATGCCTGAAGTATGGAAACAAATCGGTGCATCGAAAAATGATGCAACTTATGATAATACAGCGACATTCGGAATACTTCCGAAAAATGTAACAGTACACAAGGGGGAAATAATTTTCCCAAGAATTGATGTAGAAAAGGAAATAGATGAGCTTAATAAGCTTATCAAAACCGATACACCAGAAGAAAAGCCTGCCGGAAAAACAGAAAAGCCTGAAGGTCTTGCTATGATAGGAATTGAAGATTTTGCGAAGGTAGAGCTTACCGTCGCAAAGGTAACGGCCTGTGAACCTATCAAGAGGGCGAAGAAACTGCTCAAGCTTACTTTGGATGATGGTTCGGAAAATGAAAGGATTGTTGCAAGCGGAATTGCAAAATTCTATACTCCCGACGAACTTATCGGACGAAGCGTCATTGTTGTATCAAATCTTAAACCTGCTGTCCTCTGCGGAGTTGAAAGTAACGGTATGATACTTGCTGCTGACGATGGGGAAAATATCAAGGTTATATTTGTTGACGGAATAGCTCCCGGAAGCAGAATAAGATAGTTTCATAATAAAAATAGCTATAATGCCATAACAAAAGGGGGGGTATCGCTTAGGTTTATTAAGGCCTAAGCGGTAACCCCCTTGACTGTTGTCATACGGATTATTATCAGTTGATTATAACAGCATTTTTGTCCTGCTCGTCATATCTCTGTTTGAACAGGCTATAGCTGTATTCTGTGAGGGATGTGGTATTTTCCATAGGATCCGCCACATAAACCGTTTTCTTTTGCGAATCGAAACCTGCAAGAACAAGGCAATGCTCATTGCCTTTCCATGTTATACTCTTTCCGTACGAGGTTTTCCATGAGTCTGTCATCACCGTTCCCCACATTCGCATTGTTGCCCATACTATAACCGGTTTTCCCTGTTTGATGTATTTTAATAATTCATCAAAATCCTGTCCCCTTATATATTCAGCCTTTCTGGCGGAATTAATGCTCTTGAAATATTTATTTGCCGTTACCTCAATACACTTTCCATAGCAGCCGAAGGAATCCTCCGAATACGGAGAGCCGACAAATGTTGTTAAAGGATCCGGTCCGTACATCTTGCCCTTGAGGTAGTACAGATTCCCTGAAGGCAGATATTCATCTGCAAGTATATTTTTGGTAACATCAAAGCCATAATAATTAAGACAACACGCAAGCGAAGTAATCTCGCAGCCGGTAGGCAATGACGGATAGTCATATTGACATACATTTTTGACAGGCATACAGTAACTGCACATGACATTCATATACTTTGAAACCTCAGCACCGTCTGCGTCAACAGCATCTACCCTTACTGTATATTCCCCTTCTGAGGGGAGAACTATTCTCTTATTGTCGGATTCGGTAATTCCTCCTATTTCCTCACTTTTTCCGTTATATAACCTATAATACCTGTATCTGTATGGCATTTTCCCACCTTTGAATTTTGCATAGACCGTAACCGATGACCCGACATAACTCCAGCTGTTGTTAAGACACGTGCCGTTATCCGAAAACCTTTCGGTTGTCTTTTGTATAACATTTACATTTACATTTTTATAAAGTATTTTCCCGGCTGCATCCCTTGCCGCTATTCTGTACTGTACAGTACCGCATTCCGACGGAAGGCTTACGGATATATTACCCTTATCCGAATAATCACAAATCATTTTCAGCTCTTCCCCGGGCAGTTTTACACAGTATTTATATTCATACGGCAATACCCCTCCACAGAATCTCGCATGAAGTGTTATTTTTTCTCCCGCCTCACCACTGTAACTGCTTGCACAGGAACCATTTTCTTTAAATTCTTCACCTGTATCCTCTTTCACAACAAAAACAAAGCATTTGGAAGCATAATCGTTATCGCTATAAATTTTGAATAAATACACACGGCCTTTAGAATATGAAAAACAATAAATCAAAAACAAAGTAAGCGAAAAAACCAATAATATTACTGATTTAACCGTTTTTACCAAAGTCTTATAATTCTTCACAAAAACCCCTCAAATCATTTATTTTCGCTCACTCTGAATACAACAAAAAACGTCCGTTCAGAAGAGTTTAATAATGCGAAACATACAAAAACAATTCCTCCGCAATAAGGGTAATTTGGGAAGCCTAACTGTCAAAAACATAGTTTCCATAAATCTCCTGACATACTTTTACCGTATCGGAATAATTTACCCGACCGCTGTTGAACATAACTTCCGGATACACGGTCGGGTTATTAACTAAAGACTGTCACGGTGAAATAAATATATATGCATTGCTATCGCTGTCAAGCCATTCAATGATTGTTTTCATTATATTCTCAGGAACAACTATACTGCCGTCCGTAGCGGAACTTCCGCAATGTATGAATATAGAATTAGTAAGCTTACTGTCAGGGGAGTCCATATTGTAATCAATGACGATTCCGTATTTATATGCGTCCTTTTTATCAATCATATGTTTTGCACTCGACCAGTCCTTCTCATCCGTTCCTTCTACCTTTCGGTTATAAAATTCGGATTTTGTATCATCTACCCAATATGTATCGTTTGTTATTTCAAACATTGGATAGGTACTGTTGGGCTTTTCGCCTATATAGAATGCATCGTCAAGTGCATAAAAGCCAAGCGGGGATTTTTTTGAATCCGGTGAAATTTCAAAATCGGCACCTTTTTCACCGATATATCCCTTATCTGTTACAGCCTTTCCATCACCGGCAATATTCCACCAATAATTCTTCGATGATTTCTGATAACAATACACCTTCGCACTGTTCGTATCGCCCACATCTACAACAATGAGTCTGTTAAATCCGAGTGAATCATAATCATAGCCGTAATCATTTATAAATTTGGTAAGCTCCTTCGGATTGGACTTAAGATTTTTCGGTTCTTCAAGTATAAGCTCCGATTTATTATCATCATTTTTACTGCCTTCCTCAGCCTTGGACGATTCATCCTTGCGGCTTTCTTCTGCCTTAGACGACTCCTCTGTATTGCTTTCCTTTTTATTTGTATCTTCGGTTTTCTTTGAACTTTCCTGAGGTTCATTTACAGAATGTTCTTCAGTTTTTGATGTTTCAACACTGTTCTCAGTAACCGAGACTTCTTTTTTATCAGATTTCTTTTCGGATTTTTCATTAGTGCTGAACCATTCCTGCGGCAATATTTTTCCGCCCGAACTTATATCCATGCTAACCAAAACCGCTGTTCCCACCGACGCAATAAGTACGAGTGTCAGCAGGGTCTGTGTAATAACAAATACAGGTTTTTTCATATATTTACCTCTTTTCCATTATATTCCGTTTATACTGCCTATATTATTATTATACTTTATTTTTAACTTTTGTAAATAGCTATAAATAAATTTTATGTTTTGTCTTTCTTTTTTTGTACAACCATTAATACGATAAAAAGAATAATGAGCAAAACAGGTACTGCAATATACGATATTTTCCCTATGCTTTAGGAATACAAACTTACCTTTCAGATCATTCATTTCCGAAACTATCAGCCCTGCAACCGGTTCATCAAAAAATCCGCAAACAGAAAGATTGATGCTCGCCTGTTCATATATCTTATGCATCACAAAGCCCCGACCGGTCGTCCTTATATAGTTTCGTTGTATTTTTTCATTTCCTCATACAATTTCCGATACGTTGTTTTATTATTTTCTGTATTTTCATTACTTTCCTCACTGTCTGAGGATGGTGAAGAAGCTTCTTCCTTGCCAACCTATCCTGTATTCCCATCAACGGTTTTTCTTATATTCTCAAAATTCTCTATAACAATTTCCCGATTTCTGTTTGATGTATTTCCGGAAACGACAGGATAAATAAATATAACCAGCCTATAAGGAACGCTGTGGATAAAAGATCACTTACAGTGCGGATTTTCATGGCTCATAACTGTCTCGCACCTGCTTTTGTTATATTCGATTAAAATAGAGAATCAATATTGTTTAAAAACAATAAAAAATATTAGGTAATTTATTAAAATTATCTCTATTTTTTGTATAAGTATCTTATTTTTTTAATTCGTATGGAAATTTACCGAAAAAAATGGTATATTATGATGTAAGGAAAAAGCGGAGGCGAATAATTTGGAACATATAGCCGGGATTGCATCGTTTGCAATAAGACTTGCAGAGCCTTTTCTGGCCCTGATTGTAATAATAATGGCTTTCTCCTCGCTAAGAGGAGGAAGAAGAGATGAACACGCTCTCATTGTACTGGAAAATGAAAAGGATAACATAACCTTCCCCGTTCTGTATTGGGAAAACTCTATCGGAAGAAGCAGAAGCTCGGACATTAGGCTGTCCGACCCTACCGTGTCAAGAGATCATGCTGTTCTGCTCAGGAGAAATGACGGTTGGTTCGTAACGGACACAGGCTCAAAATCCGGTGTATATGTAAACGGCGAAAGAACTGACGGCAGACATCAGGTTGCGGTCGGAGATATCATAACCTGCGGAACAACATCACTTGTTCTGCGCCGTGCCTCCGATACAGGTGCGGCAGAGCCAAGACATGAAAGAAAAATTTTCCCACAGGGCATAATATTATCATTCGTTACATTATACATCGCATTGCTTGTTCTTCAGGCTGTTATAAACATGGGAAATACCGATGCCCTCATTCCCGGTATTGTATTCATTGTTGTAATCTGGCTGTATTATGTTATTTCACGTGCAGCATTTAAAAGACTTAATTTTGAGCTTGAATCCCTTGCAATGCTGCTCTCCGGAACAGGTATAATCCTTGCGGCTTCTCATGATACAAGACAAGCATATATGCAGCTCGGCGCTACGGTGCTCGGATTGTTTATATATTCGTTCATGCTCTGGTTCATTGAAATTCCCGACAGAGTAATGAAATGGCATATTGCAATATCCGTACTTACACTGCTGCTGCTTGCATCAACACTTGTCATAGGAAAAAGCGTGAACGGGGCCAAAAACTGGATAATAATAGGCCCACTGTCGGTGCAGCCATCAGAGTTTGCCAAAATTGCATATATCTTTGTGGGTGCTTCAACGCTCGATGTACTCCAAACCAAAAAAAGCCTTGCCGCATTTATTTTCGTATCGGCAGCAAGTGTCGGCTGTCTTGTTCTGATGAGTGATTTCGGAACGGCAGTTATATTCTTTGTTACCTTCCTTATAATCGCATTCATGCGTTCGGGCGATATAAAAACCGTTGTCCTCGCAATAACGGCGGCGGTTCTCGGAGTTCTTACAATGCTTTCGGTCAAACCGTATATTGCCGAACGCTTCGCCGCTTGGGGTCATGTGTGGGATTATGCCGATGTGGCAGGAGGATATCAGCAGGTGCGCTCACTGATATATTCCGCAAGCGGCGGTCTTTTCGGTGTGGGACTTTCCAAGGGATATCTGCAATATGTATTCGCCTCGGAAAACGACCTCGTTTTCTGCCTTATGTGTGAGGAATTGGGTTGTATTGTTGCACTCCTCTGTGCTGTTGTCATCGGCGGTCTTATGCTCTATGCAAGAGCTGTCACAACACGCAGCCGCTCAACTTTTTACTCTATTGCCGCCTGCTCCGCCGGAGGACTTCTCGTATTTCAGGCAGCACTCAATATCTTCGGCGTAACGGATATACTCCCTCTGACAGGCGTCACACTCCCCTTTGTAAGCTACGGTGGAACAAGTATGGCGGCCTGCTGGGGTATACTCGCCTTTATAAAATCCGCAGATGAGCGTACCTATGCACGTCATAAGCCCAAACATAAAAAGCCGAAGGCAAAATTAAAACGTGATGAAGAATATCAGGAAGATTACGTTGAAATATAGGAGGTATACACCTTGAGGAAAACAAGATTCAGATCCTTTCCCGTTCTTATGATAACTCTTGCCTTTTTTGTGGGGCTTGTATATTTTATGATAAATCTTGTTATACATTCCTCCGAATGGGCATCCATGCCGTATAACGGTCATTTATCAGAAAGTGATACACTCGAAATGACAGGTACAATAACCGACAGAAACGGAGTTATCCTTGCAAAAACCGAAAACGGAGAAAGAATATATAATGAGGATGAGGATATCCGACGTGCCTGTCTCCATGTTGTGGGTGATAACAGCGTTAATATTTCCACAGCAATACAGACACTTTACCGCTCCGAGCTTTCCGGTTATAACTTTATACTCGGCCTCGGTTCTCCTGATTTCATGAAAACAAGCTCCGATATCAGACTCACAATAGACAGTGAGGTACAAAAGGCGGCATATAAGGCAATGGGGAATTACAAAGGAGCAGTTATAGTATATAACTATAAAACCGGTGAAATTATATGCATGGTGAGCACCCCGACATATGACCCCGAAAACATTCCGGAAGATATTGATACAAACAGCGACTATGAGGGTGCATATATAAACCGTACCATCTCGGCCTCCTATCCCCCCGGCTCCACCTTCAAGCTGATTACTGCCTCGGCAGCACTTGAGAAAGACGAAAATAACGAGCATAGGGAGTATGACTGTATAGGATATACAGAAATAGGAGGAAAAACTGTAAACTGCTATTCCGTCAGCGGTCATGTTGATATGAAGGATGCACTTATGAACTCCTGCAATGCATATTTTGCAGAGCTTACTGTCGATATCGGTAAGGATTCCATGCAGAAGCAGGCGGAAAAAATGGGTTTCAATTCTTCATGGAGGTTCGATGGCATAGAAACCGTAAAGAGCTCATACGACGTGTCAAAGGCTGACGAAAACTCTCTTGCATGGTCGGGCATCGGACAGTATACCGTATTGGAATCACCAATAAATATGGCAATACGCTCCTCAGCAATAGCAAACGGCGGAAATTCCGTAACACCGAAGCTTATCATGAATATAGATACTCTTTTCGGCGGAAGTCTCAAACAAAGTGATAATTCACCTTCAAAAACAATGATGAGTGCCGAAACTGCCGATAAAATCAAGGATATGATGGACTATACAGTCGAAAATTATTACGGAAAAAGTTATTTCTCGAACTATCTTGATGTATGTGCAAAAACGGGTACCGCAGAAATAAGCGATGACGGTATTTCCCATGCATGGGTAACAGGCTTTACAAAGGATGAGGATTGTCCGCTCGCCTTTTCCGTTATCGTGGAAAAGGGTGAATCCGGATATCAGGTTGCAATCCCGATTGCCGGAACAGTTCTTGATGCCGCCGCAGAGTCCCTCGGTGCAGCATAATGAAATATAACCGTATATTCAGGTATACACCTCCATATACGGTTTTATCATAATTATTTAAAAAAGACTTGATTTTTCTTATGGGAAATGTTATCATATACAGGTAGCCGAGAATATCAGTATGCCGGTGTGGCGAAATAGGCAGACGCAAGGGACTTAAAATCCCTCGGTAGTAACATACCGTACCGGTTCAAGTCCGGTCACCGGCAGATATGATTCCAACCGTTGTATAATCAAATGGGTTATGTAACGGTTGGATATTTTTTTACAGTATATTCTTATCCTAAAATCAATAGAAATTCATTTTTGACTTTCTCGGCACATAAACGGTAATAAATATTTTATTTGGCTAACTTATTCTATAATGGATTTTCCGCCGAATGAATAAATCTTTTGCTTGATATTTTTCACAAATATATCATCAATAATTCTACTGTCAAAAAACATATACTGCTCCATATTCCGTCCGGATAGAAAATATCAATATCGTCCGAAAAATACCGGAACTCATTTTCATAGAGTAAAATCACTTTGCAGTATTGGCAAGAGTATACTACCTGCTGTCACCGTTGTTTTCTTATATTTCTCTCCTACATGGCTGAAATGACAAACTCATCTCTTGCTGCTTAAGATAAATTTACGGTCGGCCCACTTATTGACTTACCTGAGTAAAGTGATTACGAATTGGCTCCGGCGGCGTTCCGGATGCGGTGCTGAAAGTTAAACCTCTGCGTATTGATACACCCGACTATAGGCATAAGTCTACAGTCGGGTGACTACGTTCTATTCAGATAATAATTTCTTAACCCGACAAATAAAAAATCGGGTAAATGAGCACATATTATTCAACTTAAAATCCGTTCTTTTCTGCCTGCATACAGCATTATGGAGGATATTCTCCGACCGTTGTCAAACGGTTATGGAAGATACGGATTTATCATTGTAAATTCTTTCTATTGCCTCCGCAAATACAGGAGCAACATGAAGAGTTGTAAATTTGTCAAGATATCTGTCCTCGGGTACGGCAATGGTATCAAGAAGGATGACCTCTTTAATAACACTATTCTTGAGCCTTTCAACAGCCGGTCCCGAAAGCACAGCATGAGTGGCACCTGCATATACCTCGGTAGCCCCGCCTCTTTCAACAACTGCCTGTGCGGCATTACACAGAGTTCCGGCAGTGTCTATCATGTCATCAACCAAAATAACCTTCTTGTTCTTAACCTCACCGATAATGCTCATAACCTCACATACATTTGCCTTCGGGCGGCGTTTGTCAATTATGGCTATAGGACAGCCAAGACGTGTCGCAAAATTCCTTGCTCTCGTGACAGAACCGAGATCGGGCGACACAACAACATAATCATCGGGATTGTCACCTATCATCTTCTTAAAATGATTTGCAAGAATGGGAGCACCCACAATATGATCAACGGGGATATTGAAAAATCCCTGAATCTGTGCAGCATGAAGATCCATTGTAAGAACTCTGTCAGCACCGGCAGTTGTGATAAGATCTGCCACAAGCTTAGCAGAAATCGGATCACGAGCCTTTGCTTTCCTATCCTGGCGTGCATAGCCGAAATAAGGAATAACAGCAGTTATTCTTGCCGCAGAAGCACGCTTCATAGCATCTATCATAATAAGAAGCTCCATAATATTGTCGTTGACAGGAGTACAGGTTGACTGTACAATAAAGCACTCAGAGCCTCTTACCGATTCGTGCAGAGAAACAGCTATTTCTCCGTCACTGAAACACGTCACCTCGGATTTGCCTACCGGAATACCCAGACAATCTGCAATCTCCTTAGCTACCGCTCTGTTAGAATTGCAAGTAAAGATCTTAATATCCTTGCCGTGAAAATTCATTTAATTTTTCCCCCATTAATATAATAAGTTTTTCAATCCGTGGAGCATAACAAAAGAGTCAGCCCCATACCACTACATAATATTTTAATACCTATTTGACGAAAAATCAAGTTTTTATCAAATAATTGAGGCTTTTTAAATACTTTTGTTGCATTTATGTAATTCCGACGTAAAAAACGAAAAAATCAATTTATTTTGCACAAACAGCATACATAATTATTTCCTGCTCTTATAAATTTGGTTTTTAATATTTACATTACCGATACTGATGCCGTCCTCTATTTCACAGTTGTCTATAAGTGCGGCAGGTCCTATTTCACAATACGAGCCTATTCTTGTCTTTCCCCTTATCACGGTTGACGGAAGAATTGTTGTGTTTGAATCTATAACAACATCCTTTCCTATCATAACCCCATCCGTACAGGGAATATTAACTCCGTTTTTCATGTGCTTACGCATAATCCTCATTCTTGCTATTTCATTTAGCTGTGCAAGCTGGATACAGTCATTAGCACCAAGCACCGAATCTGCATTTTTTGCCTTATATGACATAACGGCATTGCCGCTGTCCTTTATTATTGCTATGGTGTCCGTGAGGTAAAATTCCCCTGTTTTCTCGCTTTTTTTGAGCTTGCCGAGTGCATCAAGAAGTATATCCGCCTCAAACCAATAATCTCCGGAATTTACCTCTTTTATCTTTCGTATTTCATCATCTGCTTCCTTTTCCTCAACTATCGCCTTGAGTGTTTTCAAATGGAAAAACACCTCATCATCCGTGTCATGTACTATTCTGCCATAACCTGACGGATCATCAACCTCTGCTGAAATGACAGTGCATCCTCTGTTCGGTGATGGTTCTCTCGGTGCTTCCCAGTCAAATACCTCCGGGTCGATTTCACCCGTCTGATTATGAACAACAAATGCATTTCTTATCGTTTCCGCACTGATAAACGGAGCATCTCCGTTAAGTATCAGAACATCGCTGCCCCTGTGCTTTTCAAGAAACGGCCTAGCCATCATAACAGCATGACCTGTACCGAGCCGCTCAGGCTGATATACCGTTTCAATCTCAAACGGAAAAGTTGATAAATATTTTTCAACACATTCATGCCTACTTCCCGTAACAACACATATATCCTTGATACCGGCAGTCCTTACGGCATCTATTACCCATTTCAGCATAGGCTGAAACATGACCTCACTCATTACCTTCGGGCGGTTGGAGTTCATTCTTTTTCCCTCGCCGCCTGCAAGTATTATTGCACTTGATTTTTTCATATCCACACCTCCGAAATATATACGAAAAACATAAGACAGTTTCTCCGATTTTCTCTATATTGCTCAACTCATAGTTACTTCTTCCTGTATCCGTCTTTAAGTGAAACACTTCGGTTAAATACAAGCTTATCCGCTGTGCTGTCCTTATCAATGCAGAAATAACCCATGCGCATAAACTGATAGAATGTCGGGTACTTTGCCCCCTCAACAGTTTTTTCTATTTTACAGTTTTCCAGTACGGTAAGGCTTTTCGGGTTTATATAATCAAGGAAATTTTTATCACCGACATCAGGCTCCGGGTCGGTAAAGAGGTTTTCGTAAAGTCTTACCTCTGCATCAATATAATTTCTTGCATCTACCCAATGCACGGTACCCCTTACCTTTCTTCCGTCCGGCGTATCTCCTCCCTTTGTTTCAGGGTCATATTCCGCATATACCTCGACAACTTTGCCGTTTTCGTCCTTTTTACAGCCTGTGCATTTTACAATATAAGCGGATTTAAGTCTGACCTCATTTCCCGGATAGAAACGGTTATATCCCTTAATTTTTTCCTCAAGGAAATCTTCTGCTTCTATATAACATTCTCTGCTGAATGTTATGGTACGCATACCGTCCTCCGCCCTCTGAGGATTGTTTTCCGCCTCAAAGGTTTCTGTTTTATCTTCGGGATAGTTCGTTATGATAAGCTTTATCGGATTAAGAACGCACATAACACGCTTCGCATTTTCATTAAGATCCTCTCTCAGACAATGCTCGAGGAAACTGTATTCTACTGTACTGTTAGTTTTTGACACACCTATTCTTTCGCAGAAATTGCGTATTGACGCAGGAGTATATCCACGTCTGCGAAGTCCGCAAAGTGTAGGCATTCTCGGATCGTCCCAACCGTTTACATAACCGTCCTCAACGAGCTGACGGAGTTTTCTTTTGCTCATTACTGTATTATTAATGCCGAGCCTTGAAAATTCTATCTGCCTTGGCCTGCATGGAGCTGTTATATTATTTATTACCCAGTCATAAAGCGGTCTGTGTGCCTCAAATTCAAGCGTACATAGTGAATGTGTTATTCCTTCTATTGCGTCCTCTATCGGATGTGCAAAGTCATACATCGGATATATGCACCATGTATCTCCTGTCCTGTGGTGCGGGATACGGTTTATCCTATATATTACGGGATCTCTCATATTGAAGTTTCCGCTTGCAAGGTCAATCTTTGCACGGAGGGTCATTCTTCCCTCCTCAAATTCACCTTTTTTCATTCTTTCAAAAAGATCAAGACTTTCCTCAATCGGTCTGTCACGATAAGGGCTTTTGGCAGGAGTTGTCAAATCTCCTCTGTTTTCCCTTACCTGTTCGGGTGTAAGCTCACATACATAGGCAAGTCCCTTTTTAATAAGCTCAACAGCATATTCATACATCTGCTCAAAATATTCGGATGCAAAATAAAATCTGTCTTCCCAATCGAAACCAAGCCATTTTATATCCTCTTTTATTGCATCAATATATTCAACATCTTCTTTTGTCGGGTTAGTATCGTCCATACGGAGATTACATTTTCCGCCGAATTTTTCAGCCATGCCGAAATCTATGCAAATTGCCTTTGCATGACCTATATGAAGATATCCGTTAGGTTCGGGAGGAAAGCGTGTATGCACAGTCTTACCCTCATACATACCGCCCTCTGCGATATCCTCATTAATAAAATCCTCAATAAAGTTGCCTGCGGCAACCTCTGCAACATTATTTTCCTCAGCCATTCTCCATTCTCCTTTTCATATAAACAGTACCTTTCCTATCTGTTTATAACTCTGAATATATCCCATATTGCCGTTTATTAATCGAAATAATCCATATGCAAGTACCTGTTTTTCAACTCATGATTTGTTTCAAGCAGTAGATTTTTGTTTTCCTTTTATGATAATTTATTTAATCCATTGTGCAGTCTTGCAAGTGATTCCTCTCTGCCGAGTATATCAAGTATTTCAACCGCACCGCCCGGTGTTACTGTCATTCCCGATACCGCAATTCTTACAGGCCACATTGCTGTACCGTTCTTTACACCTAATTTTTCCGCAAGCCCTATAAGACAATCATGTATACTGTCGTGGTTCCATTCTGTCAATGCTTCAAGTGCCTCTACACCCGCTCTCAGAAGTCCGGGTGCATTTTCAAGGTTTGTCTTGCTCTTTTTATTTATGAACAATTCCTTATCATACTCCGGCTGCTCGGCAAAAAAAGCTATCTTTCCGGGAATTTCTGTAAGCCTTACAGTTCTTTGCTGTAAAATTCCAGCAAGCTTAATTCTGTCAAGCGGCTTATCCCCAAGTGCTTTTTCAAAATAAGGCTCCGCAGCCTCGGCAAATTTTTCAACAGTCATAGCCTTGATATATTCGGCATTGAACCATTCAAGCTTATCATAATCAAATACCGCCGGAGATTTACTTATTCCGTCTATTGAGAAATTCTCCGCAAGCTCTTCAAGTGTAAACATTTCTCTGTTATCCTTCGGAGCCCAACCGAGAAGTGCTATATAATTTATAATAGCCTCAGGCAGAAAGCCTGCCTTTACAAGATCCTCAAAGCTTGTCGCCCCGTGGCGCTTTGACAACTTGGATATTGAGCCGTCATCATTCTTTCCCATAATAAGCGGAAGATGTATATATGTCGGTATCTCCCAGCCAAATGCCTCATAAAGAAGATTATATTTCGGTGTTGACGAAAGATATTCACTTCCCCTTACGACATGGGTTATATTCATCGTATGGTCGTCAATTACATTCGCAAAATTATAGGTGGGATAGCCGTCAGCCTTAATAAGTATCTGATCCTGAAGCTCCGAGTTTTCAACGGAAATAGTACCGTATACCGAATCCTCGAATGTAGTCGTACCCTCAAGCGGCATTTTTTGTCGTATTACAAAGGGCATACCCTTGTCAAGCTTCTCCTGTACCTCCTCATCGGACAAATTGCGGCAGCGGCGGTCATAGCCTGCTCCCGGCTCGTCTGCATTTTCTCTGATGCTGTCAAGTCTTTCCTTTGTGCAGAAGCAGCGATAAGCCTTGCCCTTTTTTATAAGCTCCTCCGCATAGGGAAGATACATATCCTTTCTTTCACTCTGTATATACGGACCGTACTCTCCGCCTACATCGGGTCCCTCATCATGCCTAAGTCCTGCCGAATCCAATGTATTGTAAATTATATCTATTGCCCCTTCTACCTTTCTTTCCTGATCGGTATCCTCTATTCTGAGCACAAAATCACCGTCAAGAGATTTTGCAATAAGATATTCATAAAGTGCCGTTCTCAGATTTCCGACGTGCATAAAACCTGTCGGACTCGGTGCGAATCGAGTCCTTACCTTTTTAGATGACATTATATTCTCTCCTTTTTTCACCACATTTTATACTATAAGTATAATATACATATAGTATATATTATCCGTAATTACAAAATGCACCCGAAACTGATTGCCTCGGGTGCAGATATGCTTTTGTTTTTTTATCATCCGATAACTCTCACACGTATAACACCGTCAATCGCTGCAATCTTATCTGTTGCCGCAGCATCAACTGCATTTGCCGTATCAAGTATGGTATACGCATAATCCTTCTTGGATTTACTGTCAAGGCTTTCTATGTTGTTCCCTGTCTCCGAAAGAGCTGCCGTAACAGTCGTAAGAATATTCGGGACATTTCGGTGTATTACACATACTCTTGCCGCACCTGTACGCGGAACACATACAGTCGGAAGAATAACGGAATTTGTAATGTTGCCGTTTTCAAGATAATCCTTGATTTCATCGGCAGCCATCCTTGCACAGTTATCCTCGGACTCAGGTGTTGAAGCCCCAAGGTGAGGTGTTACAATAATGCCCTTAACATCGAGTATATCGTCCGTTGCAAAGTCAGTTGTATAATTTGCAACCTTACCGCTTTTTACAGCCTCTATAACATCAGCGGATACAACAAGGTCTGCACGTGAATAATTGATTATACGAACCCCGTCCTTCATCTTTGCTATATTTTCAGCATTGATAACACCCTTTGTTTCTGGAGTAAGCGGAACGTGAACGGTTATATAATCACTTGCAGCGAATACCTCATCAAGTGTTACAACGTGCTTGACCTTATGTGAAATCCTGAGTGCATTGTCAACAGAAAGGAACGGGTCATAACCGATAACCTCCATACCGAGTGCAACAGCAGCATTTGCTACAAGTATGCCTATAGCACCAAGACCTACAACACCCAGCGTCTTACCCTTTATTTCGGGGCCCACAAACTGACTCTTGCCCTTTTCTACCATTTTGCCTACTGCATCACCGTTGCCCTTTAGTGTCTTTGCCCATTCGATACCGCCCATAACATCACGGCTGCTGAGAAGCAATGCCGTCATAACAAGCTCCTTAACTGCATTTGCATTTGCACCCGGAGTATTGAATACCACAATACCCTTTTCTGCACATTTGTCAAGCGGAATATTGTTTACTCCGGCACCTGCCCTTGCAATGGCAAGAAGGCTTTCGGGAAGCTCCATATCATGCATTGATGCAGAACGAACGAGAACTGCCTCGGGGTTCTCAACATCATCACCTACAGTATAATTCTCTCCAAGACGTGAAAGTCCTATCGGAGAAATTTTATTGAGTGTCTTAACATTATACATTTTTATCACCTTATAAAATTAATTTTGATTAGCTGTTGCGAGCCTCAAACTCACCCATGAACTTAACAAGCTTCTCTACACCCTCAACAGGCATAGCATTATAGATGGAAGCTCTCATGCCGCCGACTGAACGGTGACCCTTGATATTAACAAAGTCATTCTCGGTTGCTTCCTTGACGAATTTAGCATCAAGCTCCTCATTGCCTGTAATGAACGGAACATTCATAAGAGAACGATCCTCAGGAACAACAGTACCCTTGAAGAGGTTGGAGTTATCAAGAAAATTATAAAGAATTGAAGCCTTTTTCTCATTAATTTCCTTCATTTTCTCAAGACCTCCGATATCGTTCTTTATCCACTCGAGAACGAGCTTAGCTATATAAATAGTGTAGCAAGGAGGTGTATTAAACATTGAGCCGTTATCTGCGTGCGTTTGGAAATTAAGCATTGTAGGTGTGATATCCTTTGCATGACCGATAAGATCCTCACGGATAATAACAACCGTAAGACCTGCCGGTGCCATATTCTTCTGTGCACCTGCATAGAGAAGTCCGAATTTTGTAACGTCTATCGGCTGTGAAAGGATACAGGACGATATATCCGCAACAAGCGGTACGTTTCCTGTTTCCGGAAGCTCATGATAGACCGTTCCGTAAATTGTATTATTCATGCAGATATAGAAATAGTCCGCATCCTTTGTAAATGTATCGGGGTCAAGCTTCGGGATATAGGAGAATGTCTTATCCTTTGAAGAAGCAACTATATTTGCATCTATGTATCTTGAAGCTTCCTTCTGAGCCTTTGTTGCCCACTGACCTGTGATAACATAATCAGCCTTGCCGCTGTTTACACCGAGGTTAAGCGGGATAGCGGCAAACTGTGTTGAAGCACCGCCCTGGAGGAAAAGCACCTTATAGTTATCCGGAATGTTCATAACCTCACGGAGAAGGGCCTCTGCTCCCTCAATTATTGTTCCGTAAATCTTTGAACGGTGCGACATTTCCATAACGGACTGACCGCTGCCCTGATAGTCAAGCATTTCACTTGCTGCCTTTTCAAGAACCGACTGCGGCAGCATAGAAGGACCTGCCGAAAAATTGTAAACTCTTTTCATACCTAAAAGCCTCCATTTATATTTTTACGCTGCGGAAACAACACTATCCGCATTATTATGTAACGATACCATTTAATTATAATTCAAAACGCATAATAAGTCAATTATAACCGGGAATTTTTCCAAAATTTATTTTATAGATCAATCATCATACGAATCCTTGAAAGACTCCGCAGCATCAATTACATAACCAAATATCTGTATGTGAACAGCAGCGAGAAACTCAGATCACAATCCAATTTCCGGTATTTCCTCCTCACAAATTTCCCGTCCCGGATTATCCGGGTGTGCTGTCATATTCAAACACGGTGCTTTACGGACATTCATGTGCATCGTTAGTAAAATTGTTCCGGTTTGCTTCAGGTTCACGTACCTTTTTAGTATCTGCCACATACAGAATCTGTGTTTTATACCGTCCATGCACTAACTGCTGCAGACCTATTATTCCCCCATATCAAAGTTTTCGGGCGGAATACTTACATCAATAACAAATCTTTCAAAGAACGGAACAGTTTCGCTTGAAGCAAGCTTTCCTATATAGCTGCCGCTCGATGCAAAGTTTACAGTCTTATCCGTAAGTTTTTCCGTTTCCGCCTTAACTTTCTCAAGTATAGCCTTTACTTCACTTTCTTCCGTATCACCGCAGTCAACGGAAACTATCAGTTCGCTGCCGCTGTCCTTTCTCAGTCCCTTTATAAATGCCCTTATTATTCTAGCGTCATTATCAAAAATTTCACTGAGTTTATCTGTTATATCGGTCGGTATTCTTTCAAGTGTATATATAACCGCACGTTCACCGTCTGTCTGAGGTGCGAGCTTGATTGCCTTATGTACAGCTTCACAGGTTTCCTTTGTTATTGTGAAATTAAAACCAAACGGATTTATAACAACTATTTCATTCTCATTGCACAAATTTTCTATATGCGCAAAGGTTGCAGGCATGGGGGTAAACTTATTTTCGTGGTCAAGCTTTCTGTATTCATTTATATCAGTAAAGAACGGAATAACCTTTTCTCCGTCATTTCTTCCGATTGATGGTATATTGACCTTATTGCCCTCCGGTTTTCCCTCTACGGGTATTATATACCTTGCATTATATGCATCAGACAAAAAATTTATTTCTTTGTCGGGTGTTATGGTCTTATTCTCTATGCACTGGAAAAATCTGTTTGCACTGCATACGAAAGTCGGATTTATTACAGGTCGTTGATTTTCCGGTATTTTTGAAAAATCCGGCACATTTATAAGATCGCTAAGCGGTATAAGAATATGTGCCTTTCCGTTGTCTATGAGAACTGATTCTATACCGCTTCTGTGGTAATCCGAAAGCATACTCAAACGGCTGTCTTTTTTACATTCGGCAATTCCGACGGTATGACCGCTCTCTTTTATGTGTCGGCAAAAGTCCTCGCAGTATTGCTTTTCGGAAAATAGAAAAGCGGACGGTATCCCCTCAACATAATCCACAAAATGTCCTCTTGTTACGGGAGAAAATGCAGAATACAAGACCTCCCCTGTCTGTATTTCCGCAAGTATATCACGGTATGTACCCTTATCTTTATTTTTACCGTATTCTTTTATCAATTCTTGAATTCTGCTCATATATTACCCTCCGAAGCTAATATAATATTACAAAAATAATTATATAATAATCCAATTCCCATGTCAACAATTTACATATCAAAAACACGGCATCCGCACTGTATTGCAACAAACAGTGCAGACACCGGTAGGTTCTGATTTTACATTTCCGGAGTCTCGGAATTATCGGAATTATCAGGTATGGTATTTCTTATCATCGTAAATGCATAAGGATAAATAGGATATCTGAACTGAAACGGCATTATCCTGCCGTTTACCGTACCACATTCGTCCTCCCTGCCGTATGGGTCAAAGGGTGTGCCTATTGCACTGAAGCTGCCTTCATAAAAATCATTCTGTGACATAAATTTTCACCTCAATAAATTTTCGCAGAATTCCTGCATAATAATAAAATCCATTCTTTATGGAATTATTACTACGCAATTATTATATGCTTAAATCAGATATGTATAATCAACCGAAATAATTTTTCATTATTTTACATAACTTATATGTAATATGTAAAACTTTTTTAATTTATTGTGTAGAAAAGGGGATTGAATTTTTGGTTATTTTTACTGTATCCAAGAAACTCATTAAAAGCAAGAGGTTTTTTATTATTCTCGGAGCATTCATAATGCTGCTTACAACCGTATTGTTTGTTGTTTTTCGTGACGACCCAAGTACTGCTGAATTTGATGGAAAAACCTATTCGCTCCGTGCAGGCTCCAATAAGGAAATTTCCGAATTTGCGGACTTCTTTGGTCTTAAAATTGATGACGAGCCTATATATGTGAAAAATATCGTTATTCCTTCAAACTTTAATGATATTTATTTGCAGTATAATGACATTCAAAAGCACATAGGTCTTGATCTTAATAAATACAAAGGGGAGAGCTGTACACTGTATTCTTACGAGATTATTTCTCCTGAGAATAAAAAGAATTGTGTTTTGAATGTTATAATTCAAAACAACCTTATCATTGGCGGAGATATTAGTGAACGTGAATACGGAGGTAAAATGTTCGGTCTTGGAGATAAAGAGGAAATTAAAATATAAATAGATATAATAATAGTATTATAATGCCTATAACACATACTAAAGTAATCTTGACAAACAAAAATCAACGTGCTATCATATTTAGCAAGCCGATAAAATTATTATTTTACAAATAAATGTTACTATTGTGTTATTTGGTACAATAAAATACTATTAAGGCTGATAATTTATTAAAGTAAGGAGAACAAAAAAATGCTTCTGGACAGATTTTTACCCCGCATCGAATTTGACTCGTATGAAGACTTCAAGAAAAACTACAAGGTAAACGTACCCGAAAACTTTAACTTTGGATTTGACATTGTTGACGAATGGGCAAAGCAGGACGAAAACAAAAAAGCACTTGTGTGGTGTGATGACCACGGCGGAAAGAAAACCTTTACATTCAAGGATATAAGTCTTCTTTCAAACAGGGCAGCTAATTATTTCAAAAGTATAGGCATAAAAAAAGGTGATGTAGTTATGCTTGTACTTCGCAGACGTTGGGAATATTGGGTGTGTGCCGTTGCACTTCACAAGCTCGGTGCAGTCACCATACCGGGAACGCTCCAGCTTACAAGTAAGGATGTAATATACCGTGCTAATTCTGCAATGGTAAAGGCTGTTGTTTGTGTTAATGATGATTTCGTAATAACACAGTTTGAAAAATCACTTCCCGAATGTCCGACAATAAAAAATCATATAGTTGTCGGCGAGAAGCGTGAGGGTTGGGAATTTTTTGAGGATGAGATTGAGAAGCAGTCTGATATTTTTGAACGGCCGACGGGTGAGGAGGCTACAAATAAAGACGATATTATGCTTGTGTATTTTACATCGGGTACAACAGGTATGCCGAAAATGGTACAACATAGCTTTTCGCATCCGCTCGGACATATCGTTACGGCTAAATATTGGCAGCAGGTACAGGAAAACAAGCTGCACATGAGCGTTACGGATTCCGGCTGGGCAAAATTCGGTTGGGGAAAAATATACGGACAGTGGATCTGCGGAGCCGTTATTTTTGCATATGATTTTGACAAGTTCATTCCGGCAAAGCTTCTTGAAAAAATGTCGGAATATAAACTCACAACTTTCTGTGCGCCGCCGACAATGTACCGTTTTATGCTGTTGGAGGATGTTGCATCCTATGATTTATCATCAATTCAGCATTGGGCAACAGCAGGTGAGCCGCTTAACCCGGAGGTAAACAATAAATGGTTCAAGTTTACGGGACATAACATATATCAGGGCTTTGGACAGTCTGAGGGAAGCGTACTTATGGCCGATTTCCAGTGGGATGAAATAAAGATAGGTGCCACGGGAAAGCCTTCTCCGCTTTATGACATCAAGCTCCTTGACAGTGACGGAAACGAGGTAGGCGTCGGAGAGGAAGGCTCCATATGCGTTATGGATGTAAAGAACAATCCGCCGGTAGGTTTGTTCACAGGGTATTACAGAAATCCTGAAATGACAAACGAGCTGCTTCTGGGAAAATGTTACGATACGTGTGATATGGCATGGCGTGACAGTGAGGGATATTACTGGTTTGTGGGTAGAAATGACGATGTTATCAAATGTTCGGGATACCGTATAGGTCCGTTCGAGGTTGAAAGTGCGATGCTTGAGCATGATGCAGTTGTCGAATGTGCGATAACAGGTACACCCGACCCCGTAAGAGGACAGGTTGTCAAGGCAACGGTTGTCCTTAAAAAGGGCTACGAGCCGAGTGGAGAGCTTATCAAGGAATTGCAGGAGCACGTCAAGAAGTCGACTGCACCCTATAAATATCCGAGGGTAATTGAGTTTGTAGACGAGCTGCCAAAGACAATAGGCGGAAAGATAAAGAGGGCGCAGATAAGGCACGCTGACGAAGAAGCTATGAGGGTAAAGGACGAAAATCAACCGAACAATAACAAATAAAGCAGTTATTCTAAACACACAGGTAACTTACAAAATACAGGTAAAATAAAATGGTCTGCCGCATTAGGTTTATTGACACCTAATAAAGCAGACCATTGTTATATAAATGACTGTGTCGTCACAAGGCGGAGCAGCTCCCCAGGAGTCGTTCCCGACACTTTCCGCCCCATTCCGACATGCAAATTTACTACCGCGGACACATACTTCCCATAAAAACTGTCAAAGCGAACGCATTGAGCGAAAACGTGAATGGACACCTGCGGCACGCCGGGGTTACTCGTTTTGTTTGGAGAGGAAGTCGGCAGCGGCTTGCATTAGCTTTACGTCACCCTCTGTGGGAAATGCTCCGCTTTCGGGAAGAAGCATGATAATTGCCCCGGTTATGTCACCGGCTGATATAATCGGATATGCAACAGATGCACATCTGTCTATATTCTCAATCGGCATCAGTACTGTGGAATTTCTCTCCGCAGTGAAACTTTTGCGGTTTTCTATCAGATCCTCAAGATCAGCAGATATTCTGCGATCAATATACTCTTTCTTCGATACACCCGATGCCGCAACTACATGATCCCTGTCCGTTATAATAACAGGACATTTTGATACTCTGTTTATAACCTCAGCATACTGCTCTGCAAAACTCGACATTTCCCCCATGGGTGAATATTTTTTGAATATTACCTCTCCGCCCGAATCCGTGTATATCTCAAGAGGATCACCCTCACGTATCCTTAAAGTGCGTCGTATTTCCTTTGGAATGACAACCCTTCCCAGATCATCAATTCTTCTCACTATTCCGGTTGCTCTCATATATAAAAACTCCTTATTAATTGATTTATTAATCAATAATATCTTTTGTATATCTAAGGAAAATTATACATAAAAACAAAAAATAAAACGGCGGACATACCGCAAGGATATGTCCGCCGAAGCTTACACTGTATAACTCAAAGCGATAGCTTCAAAATTTATCAATTAAGCTCTTTCTTTTTTCTTGAATGCTGCGAGAGCCACACCAAGAGCTGCGAGTGCGATAACTGCAAATACTGCGGGTACAGCCGTATCACCTGTTGCAACTATCGGATTGCTTGCACCGTTGCCGCCGTTGTTATTATTGTTGTTGCTTACACCGCCGTTGTTGTTGGGTGTTGAAGAAACATTGTTATCATCAACGCTTGCTTCACTGGGGTCTACAGAAGGATCTCCGCTTACCTGTATATCTTTCTTGTTAAGTGTCTCAGAAACATATTCGCCTGTGTAAGCCGTCCAAGCACCTGCACCGAATGTCCACTTTCTGTTCTTATAGTTACCACGAGCTGATGTCGGAGCTGTCGCTGTGTCAACCTTATAGATTTGACCTGCATTAAGTTCTGAATCGAACGGAAGATCAGTTGTCTGCATACCAACACCTGCTGTGAGCATATTTTCAATGGTGATTTCGCCATTTGCCAATGCTGCAACCTGCTCGTCCGGTATAACATCCTTAGTTATCTCAGTATCAAGCTTACCGTTGTTGAAGATAATCTTTGTAGCACCAAACGGAACTCTTGCCTGCCATATGTCTGTACCTTCAATCTTTGTCATCTTAGTTCCGGGCCATGCATTGCCGAAATCCTGATTGCCGTTTTCATCGAGCGGTCCTACCGGCCAAAGGTTGTTTTCAAGGTCAACTATCTTCGTATAGTCATCATTCCACCAGTGAGCATATACATTTTCCCACTTTGTTTCGCTGTTATCATAGAAGATATAATCCTTGATCTGAGTTACATAATTGTCACCGAGATTGTTTGAAGGCTCAGTAGACTCACCTGTTGAGGGCTCAGTCGGGTCACCTGTTGAAGGCTCAGTAGACTCACCTGTTGAGGGCTCGGTCGGAACATCTTCAGTTGAAGCACTTATAACCTGATACCTTACAGGATAATAATCAACCTTATCTTCATCCGTAAATGCAGGGTCATTTACATAAGATTCGGGATTTGCTGCAGCTGCAGGATCAACTACTGTTGTATCAAGAGTAACTACAATATCAGCTGCCTCTGCCAAAGAAACACCTAGGTTTGTCTGACTGTTCTGTGTACGATCATTCTCTGCCTCGTATACACCCCAGCTCAGCGTCCAATCCGCATCATTAAAGAGACGAACCTTAAATTCCTGTTCTCCGGCAGGTACGTTCTTAAGAACACCTACATAAACACCGTCACTGTCAGAATCTGACATAGCAGCATCACTCTGTGTACCCCAGCCGGTCATTCCACCAACGACACCATACGTAGCTTCTTCGGAAGCAGTAACAACCTGATACCTTACAGGATAATAATCAACCTTATCTTCATCCGTAAATGCAGGGTCATTTACATAAGAATCGGGATTTGCTGTAGCTTCAGGATCAATTGCTGTTGTATCAAAAGTAACTATGATATCTGATTCCTCTGCCAATGTAACATTGAGGTTTGTCTGGCTGTTCTGCGTACGATCATTTTCTGCCTCGTATACACCCCAACTCAGCGTCCAATCTGCATCATTAAAGAGACGAACCTTAAATTCCTGTTCTCCGGCAGGTACATTCTTAATAACACCTACATAAACACCGTCACCGTCAACATCTGACATAGCAACATCACTTTCTGTTCCCCAACCGGTCATCGAGCCAACAAGACCATATGTTGGTGTTTCCTCAGCAGCAGAAACAGACGATACAGTAGCAACAGCAGCAATCGAACTAACAAGAGCAGCTGTCAAAGCGATACTGATAATCTTCTTTGTTTGCATTTTTTTGTCCTCCTAAAAATAAATTTTTTTCGTAAAACCTAACGGAGCAAACTGCCCCGCAGCCATTACTTTATTCTGATTATACAACGGAAAAATAAAAAATGCAAGATAAAAGTGCGGTTATTTTTATTATTTGTTTTCCAAAACTGTAATTTTTTGTGCACTTTGCCAATTTCAAAATACTGAATTTTGCCGAAATAAATGCTATATAGAATTTTAGTTATGAATACTACATAGAAATCAAGGTTAATTTTTGGTAATATTTTCTTTCTAATATGTAACTATTTCGTTACAAAGTTTTAATTTTTTCGTCGGGAGCGGCTTGTTTTCAACATTTTTTCGTGTCGCTGTTGAAATCCGTTCCGTAAAAACATTGACTTTTATACAGATTGTTATATAATTGATTTAAGAAAAATCAAATTCCGAACGGAGCATACGAAAATGAAATACTGTACCCGATGTAAAAAACTTTATTTTAATTCCGAGGACAAACAGTGTCCTCTATGCAGCAGAAAGCTTATTGAAAACCCAAACCATTTTTCCCCTGTTTATATCATAACGGCAAACGGCTTTGAGCTTGAAAGGATAAGAGCCGCTCTTGAAAGTGCGGATATACCATATTCGTATCAGAACGAAAAACGGGAAACAGGCATAAGGATACTAAATTCGGCACCACCCGAAAATTGTGAGGTATTTGTCCCCGTAAGCGCATATTCCGATGCTATGGATATACTGGTGGGGATAGGTGCAGTTGAGGATGGTAAAATTCCGGATATCGGCAAGGACGATAGGGAATCTCTCGATAAATCAAAAAAAGAAGCCTCTGAAGCGGAGGAGGAACTGCCTCCCGGAAAGGCAAGACTTGTGCGTATACTTTCCTTTATAGTGTTCCTTCTCATACTTGCAGCAACAGTTTATCTTGCGGATTTTATAATTGCACTTGTAAAAAGTCAATTCTCCTGATAAATTCACCGACAAATAAAGTCCCGGCTATGCCACCTATGCTGTATGTACCGGCAAACAAGCCCGGCTGCTGTATAATTTTACATTACGCAACGGTCGGGCTATAAAATATGCTATAAAAATGTTTTACAGTTCAAAAGACTGACGCAAAATGCAGTCCTCATTTCTGTGCCGTCATTAGTCCTTTACTCTGAATGACATACAGTCAACACACTGCTCCTGAGTGGGGTTTGACTCATGTGTGCCTATTCTTACCGTATTCAGCGAACAATAATCGCAGTCCGTGCAATGATACTGACACTGCTGAACAGTACATTCGATACTTCTGTTGGGATCTTTCATAATATTTTCCTCCACACATTCATTACTCCGTGTTTTCCTGCCGTTATCCCGGCAATAATATCATTTCCACTTTTTTAATCATCTATTCATAAAAAGAATCCGTTATATCAAAAAAATTACGTTTCTGCCGATATAGGTTTTCGTAATTTCTGTAATAATAGTGAAATAAATGCCGTTATTTCCTTTATAAAATTATAAATTTTCAATTAATAAAAAACCACTGATATTTATAAGGATTTTACATAAATTTATATGATAAACCTTACAAATAATTATGCATAAATTCTACATTTCTTCCATAATTATTAAAATACATATTCGTTTTGTACAAATATCAGTTTGTTTTTATGTTTCAAATAACTAAAAATCATATAATTTTAAACCTAAAAAATAATGTATAAATATGACCTTTTTATATTTGTTTTGTCAAATCACTCAAAATCATGTGCCATGCAAAATTTTACATGATTATTTTTCTAATTATCTCTTGATTTTTGGTTGTAAACATGATACAATCGTCATAAAGGTACTGATACAGTATCCAATTATATTTTTAGGAGGATTTTAACAATGAGAAATTCAAAAGTACTTAAAGTAGCTGTTTGCTCTGCTCTTGTTGCTTCTTTGGCTGCCACCGCAGCTTTCAGTGCTTCCGCATTGACAACTGTTGACGAGCTCAAGGATTCGTCAGTCAAGATGGGTGTATGCGGTATATTCACAGGCGACCTCGCTTCAGGCGGTTGGGGAGCCGGTGCAGATATCCCCATGACCTACAACGAGTCCACAGGTATCTGGGAAGCTAAGGTAGAATTTGACGTAGTTGATGGTTACATTACAGATTGGACTTGCGACGGTAACCCTGCTCCTGAGGGAAAGGGTATCCAGTTCAAGATTCGTATAAACAACGACTGGACAGATAGCTGGGGCAACTACGACAACAAGAACGGTGCATACAACAGCCAGTATAACTACGGTATTCCCGAATCAGAGGTTAAGGTAGGCGACCACGTTTCTTTCACGGCATATCTTGACACAAACAAGAACGATCCTCTTGCTATTGCTGCGGAAGAAGTTGCGGAAGGCGATGATCCTGACTTCATGCTTCTTGCAGGCGGTGTAAAGGATCTCGTTGTTACATCCGGTGATGCTTCGACAGCACCTGCTGAGTCAACACCTGCCGAGTCAACACCTGCCGAGTCAACACCTGCTGAGCCAACACCTTCGGCACCCGCTGCTACAACAGATGACAAGGATACAGCAACTCCTGCAACAGGCGACACAACATCTGCTGTTGCTCTCGTAGCAGTTGTTCTTGCTTCTCTCGGCACTGCTGTTGTTATGACAAAGAAAGCTTCCGCTAAGGATTGATTTTCACCCAACAGTTAAATAATCAAAAGCTTAAGGCTGTCCGTCAAAAAGCGGACAGCCTTTTTATTCTTTATAGAGTTTTAGTTTTCCTACGCACCGCCTGATATATCAATTCTCGTTCCAATCGGTGCAAATCTCTGTATATCTTCGCTTATTGCCCTTCTCTGACCCTCACTAAGCGTATTGGTGCAGCTGATAATAAGATTTCCGTCCTGTTCTTCCACTTCTCCCTCTATATTATAAATCCCCATAAGCTTCTTTATACCGTCAAGGGTGAAATCCTTATCTGTCAAAGTCAAAGCACTTATTATACTTTGTTTTCTCCCCTCCGGTGATTTATCAATATTGCATATATGCATCAGTCTTTCGTACAGCACAGGCTCACTTCCCTCGGCTATGTCAAAAAAAATATCACTCCTGATCTTTTCCAGTTCATCAAAGTAAAGATCCAGCCCCGCTGCATATGCCATAAGCTCAGCATATACAGCACTGTCTTCCGAAATATTATAAAGACCCGTCTGCCCAAGTCTTTCAGACATCATCTCAAATTCACTCAAATATTCCACCTCACATATTTCCAACTGTAAGATTTCCCATAATAATCAGAACAGACTCCGCCGCAATTTTATCCTGCATACTGTCAAAGACATAATTTTCAACCCCGTCAGCATTCATAATAGCATGTCCTATTTCCGCAAGGAAAACACTTTGTCCCACATACAGTGATTTGAAATAGTTTGTTATATTTTCTTTAACATTTTCAATCACACTTTCGCCATCATAACCTGATTTTACCGAAATTTTTACATTCATATCATATCTCAATGTATTGGCATTAAAAACATTTATCCTATGTCCCACACATTTTCCCTGCTTTATCACCCGGCTTACCTCAGAAAGACATTCCGAAGTACATGGCGCTCCTCTTCCCGCAACAAAAACAGATGCACCCGCATAGCCTGATGTACTTTCAATGACGGCAACGGATTGGACACCGTCAACACTTTCGGCAAGTCTGCGATAATATGCAGCGTTCGCACCATTTGATATATCCCTGTAGCTTGCCGCTATTCTTTTCCTGAGATCCTCATCGCTTTCGTCATCAGTGCCACCTTTGAATGATGTTCCGTTTTCAATATACATACCTACAGAAAAATATGTAACCATAGTTGTAATAACATTCCTGCCGACATTGTATTTTCTGCCTGTGTGCTCCGCAGCTGCATGGCACGCTGTCCTGATTACACCCCTTTCCACCGTTGCAGGCTCATCTATAATAAAATTAAGTTCGCCATCGGCAGTCGTACATACGGTTCCCGCAGGAATAACCATATCATAATCCAGCGGAGTATCCAGAACAATAGCCAATTCTCCGCTTGACTTTTTCCCCCTTATCCTTTTAAGTCCTCTTTGCATTGCGTACATATCAAGCTGTTCTCCCGTTGCGGTCGTAAAGTACATCTGCCTTTTCAGCCAGTCCATATTACTTCCTAAGGAATACAGTTCCCCTGCAAGCAGCCTAAGCCTTATACCAATATCGCCACATTCCGCAGCCTCATGCCCGGTAAGCTCAAAATATTTATTTTCCATTCTTTCAAGTATTTCATCATAGCTGTATGCCAACTTAACTCCTCCTCACTGCGATATTATGAACCCCTTCGTCCGTATAAACAAGAGCATATATCATACTGCCATCAATACTTATCTCCTGTACTTCTGCACCCGGAACACATTTGACAGCTTCCCTTGCCTGTGCTTCGAGAATTTTCTCCGCACCTGCCTCGGATATTTCTATTTTGTAAAGCTCTCCTCCAAGCTCACGGTCATATATAAATTCTCCCTTACGTGCAGAAAGACATATATATATTTTTTGAATCAGTTCCTCCTCACCGTCAACTTCATACGGTCTGCCAAATATATCTTTATCGAAGTCACCGCCCGAATTGATTGCCATATCCAAAATTTTAAAACTCCCTTCCGTTTATATATACATTTCCGTCATTTGAAAGCTTTATCCGTGCTCCTCCCTTTGATTCAATTACAACCTCCCCGGGTTCAAGCTCTCCGGGGTATGTATTCATTCTCATGCCAAGACAAACAGGTCCGTTCTGTGTCTGCATAACAACGGAAGTCTGATTGTTCGTCGGAAGGCTGTAAATTCCCGGCGGTGTCATCATTGCACATTTTTCAACGCCTCCCCCCGAAGCGGCAGATATCCTGAGATTCGCACTGTGTCCGACAACTCCCGACGCAGCAGCGCCTCCTATGCCCCTGCTGACCAGATTTTTTGATATCCACATTACATAATCACCTCCGCATAGATTCTTGTGTGCTCACCGCTGCTGTCAAGAATATAATGCAGCTCATCAATTTTCATTTCCTCTCTCTTATTCCGAAGTCTTAACCTATCCCTAACTTTGCAGCCAATAATACCGCTCACATCAATGACATAGCTTTCATATTTTCCGTTTGAGTTTTTTATAATATCATCCGCATATAGCACGGATCTGTATTTTCCGTCGACACAATTAAAATATCTTTTTCTTGTAATATTATGCTTTTTTGCCATATCATTATGGAAATACATTTCATATCCTCCGGCAATATAGGTTCTTGCGTAAATATCGGAAATAGGTGCCATTCTTTTTAAAGTTCTGCTGATTTTTATTATCGGGCTGTTTTCTCCTATGCATATTGTATCCGGGCGAAAATTTTCCCCTGTTTCTATAACAAGATCGCTTCTCACAACAGGCTTGCTTTTGCAGAATTTTTCACAGAAATTGCTAAGCACCTGCCATTCGCTCATCCCCTTTGAAATCACCAAATCTCCGGGGAAAGGCTTATCTCCACCCTCGATTCCTTTAAAACCCAACGGTTTAAAATGCCTTTCATATAATATTTTCATTGTGGGCATACAATAGGTCTGCGGCATAGCCTCATTATCAAGTAATACGGATTCAGGTCCCCTTGCTTTTATTTCAAGCAGGCTTCCCCTGTCGGCTACCATTTCCGTCTGCTCATCAACAAAGCCGTAAAAAATTATTTCCGAACCGTCAAGCACCCTGACAGCGTATAGCTCCGGTATTGCTCCGCTTACAGCAAATACAGCCTTTAAGCTGTCAGCAGGTGCATCCTCCGATGAAACTATACTCATATTAAGCGGATTTTTCAGAGTTGTCTCGACATTATTTATATCCGTAAGTATATATTTCAACATAGCTTCACCTTCTCCCACGGAGGTATTTTTATATCCGGTCTTTTTATATGTGGATTAAGCTCTGTCAAAATATCAATATGTATTCCGTATCTGAAGGAAATATCCCACAAACAGTCACGTCTGTTTCCGTAACAATATAACAGACGTTCCTCATAATGGTTTTCAAAGCTTTCCGTAAACCTGAATTTATACCGCACAACCCCCTCAATATCCTCGGCAATAAGTTCAAGCTCCTCAAACATCGCATAAACAGGCGTTTGCGAGGGAATATAAAGCATTCCCCCGCCGCCTCTGTCCATAACAGCCTTGAGAGCAAGAAAATCATCAACGCAGTTGTATCCGAAGAACTCTCCTTCACCGCTTATGATCCGATACGTTCCCCCCATATCGCTGACCGTATCATATCCGTTAGGAATATTTGTTTTGGCAATTTTCCTCCCGTGACTTATTTTTATAACTGATGGATTAACAGGGAAAACATAATCCTTATAACTCATTTTTCCGTCAGTCCTCATTAATTTCCTCCTCGGCATTAAGAATTTTGTTGTATCTCAACATATCGCATCTCAGCATTTCCGATATATTTCTAAGCTCCGCAGCGTTATCCCTGCCAAGCTCAACAGCCATAGCCTCCGTAATCTCAAGTTCTGTTTCCTTCATAAATCCTCCGATTCCATATTCATGGCAATAACACTGATATGTTCCCTGAATTTCTCCCTGTCTGCCGCCGCATAGAAATCATCCCACATACAGCTACTAAGCGTATATCTTTTTCTTTCAATCTCGACTGTCATGGTGAAATTATCAAGATCGGCAAAACAGCAGCTTTCAAACGGCTTTTTAAAGCTAAGTCCGATCATATTCGCTTTGTAGATACACCTTTTTCTAATATGTGCAATATCCTCTCCGACAAAGCATGAACGGATGTTGTATATTTCGGATTTTTTTCGTATTTCAATACTTTCCGCCTGAATAAGCTTTTTTCCGTCTATATAGATATTCACATCCCTGCCGCAGACGCTCTCCTCCTCAGTATATATGATCAGTCACCTCCGTTTCTCAGTATCTCACGAAGTCCGAATTTTATTTTTATATTGTAGCATCCAATCGACTCGTTATGTTCACATTTTTCAACAGATACCGAAATAATCCTTTTTGCCGTATCAAGGTTCATAATTGCAAGTGCCACATTTCTGGCACATTCTCTGCAATAGTTCTCATCGGTTTCCTCATTTACGGCAACATTTGCGACCATAACCTCCCTGACAATCATACTCTTCCCGTTTCCCAGCAGACAACCGCAGTCCTCATATTCCGTTCCAAAACTCACATAAGGCTTTTCAAGCGGAAATGGAAGCTCCCCCGTCCTCTTATCAGCCACCGGTTTCATTTCCGAAAATGCCGGATCATTCAACGCTCTGGCATACATATCCTCAGCAAATGTCATATATATTTTTCTCCCCTTTTAACCTTCCTTGCACATATTTTTACATAATCTCCATAACGGCTTTTTACCTCATCGCTCCATAGTATATAGTATGCATTTTCGCTGTCACTGACAATATTGCCGTATTGCACCTCATGCCCCAATTCAATATTACAGTATATAAAATATTTTTTCGGATCCCCTCTGCCATGCGGAGAAATATCCACCCCTCCGTTTATTCTTTGGAAATATCTCTCCGGAAAAATAACCGCATATCCCGTTTTCCCGTTAATACAGCAGACCCTGCCAATCTTCCTGATAGCCTTATCCACAAGCTCTCTCATAAAACCTCCTGCAAATTAACAAAACGAATTAAAAACAAAATTCTCACTCTCAAGAATATCTTCCAAATCCGACAAAGCCTCTCTGCAAAGTCTGTCCGCAGCATCGAGTTCACTGCTCCCTCCATGTTTTATGCTTATTTCTCCTACCTTCACCTCATTAGCCACTCCGTCCGTAAGGCTCCACAGAACATATCTGTAATAAGCAATAGCTGCGGCAGCAAAATTAATTCTGCTGTCGCAGCATCCTATAACAGCGTCCTTCTTTATTCGTGACATGATATAGTTCAGGGCCGTATCGCACATAAAACGAAAATCAGCTGCTTCCTCATAATCAAGACCGGTCAGACGGCAAAATATTCTGATTATTTCCTCAATATTCAACCGTCATTCCCCCAATCAGCAGGTAAGAACCTTAACAGAATCAGGGAATATCTTAGCAAAGCCTGTAATGCAGCTTATAGCCGCCCTTTCAAGCTGTCTGTCTATAAGCTTGTCATAGTCGGTCACAACATCTCCCGACTGTACCATTTCAAGTGCACAGTTTTTATCAAGACCGACAATTTTATTTCCGGATATAGACGGTATATGTAAGAGTCTTGCTCCGAGCGGTGTAATCATTTTTCCGCTTCCGTGAAAATCAAGTCCGGCATGGGAATCCTTCATTTCACTCATTGAAAGCAGCTTGGTCATAACCGCTGTCGGTGCAAGAAGCGTATTCATTTCATAAGGTGAAAGCTCTGCCCACAGCTTTACAAGATCGTCATACGAAACACTCCCCGCAGCTGCTGCAGAAACAGTGCCGGCGGCAGGACTTGTAGAATCACCGTTTATAAGAACATCAACAGCATCCTTAAGCTGTTCACGGGCAATATGTGCCCCTATCTGTCTGAGTGTTACGGTAAACAGATCAAGCTTTTGAAATTTTATAGCCTCATAAGACGCAACAAGCATTCTTCCTCTTTTTTGCAGTTTAACAAGCTGACCACCAGTTTTTATTGTTGTCTGCGGAAGATACGCTCCCTCTGCAACAGGCTTAAGCTGCTTATCGTCGTCAGACGGTTCGGAAACGACCGATCTGTAATCTATACCGTCAATAACGGTCCTTGCAGCAATAATATCCGAAAGAACATCTGCCCTCTCAATACCCTGCTTTACTGCTCTTGACACATATTCGGGAAAAAGAGCGGCACTGTCCGAGCTTTGAAAAAACTTCTGTACACAGTCCGACTTGCTTCCTCCTACTTTTATATCGTATCTTTTAAGCTGACGCTGATATGCGTCCAACCCCTCAAGTTCACTTCCCTTATAATTCTCCGATGGATCAAGCTCCTCAAGAATCTGCGTAAAGGATTTTGTACCGTTGCCGTACATACCCTTTTCCGGCTTTATATTGTCATAGTATGCCATATATCAAAAAATCTCCTTTCAACTCAAAGTATAATTCCCGCTGTTTTGGCAACAGTATCAATATCAACGACAAGATATTCTCTGCCAGTTGATGTATCAGTGCTGACCTTGCCGCTTTTACCGACAAGCTTTGTATACCCTATGGCAGGTGCAGCACTAAAAGTAACCTTTACATAGCCGCTGAGCTGAACAGCGGCATAACCGTTTCTTTCGCCTACACAAATTCCGCAAAATACACCGTTTGCCGCCTTTACCTTTCCGCTTTCCGATACCATAACCGGCATACCGGCACTCACACTTCCCTCCGTTTCAAATGTAACAACATTTTCCCCGAAGCCGTTAAATGAAACATTCATATATCATCCTCCTCAAATATTTTTGAAAGCATTATTGTCTGTTTTTATATTTTTAACTGCCACAGCAAGCTGAGGCTTAATGGGAATACTGTTTTCCCTTCCCTCCGAAAGAGCCTTCTTAAGGTTTTCAAGCTGCACAGCATTCATTTTGTCTGTAATAAAATCAAGCACATCTCTTTTGAGCTGAGGCAAAGCAAAAGCAGCAAGCTTATTAATTTCAGCCTCAAGCCGTCTTCTGTAGACTTCACCATCAGCAGCCTTTTCCTGCAATATGCGGATTTTTTCCGCTATAATATTCATTTCATCAGCAGTAAAGCTTTCCGCTTCACCGCTGAAAAGTCTTTTCTCAATATCCAATCCATTCTCTCCTTTTTTATATGATTTGATAACCCCTGCCGCTTTCTGTGCAGGCACGGCAACAAAAGACCATTCATAGGCATCTGTCGGCTCATCGAGTATTTTGCAGCACAACTCGCCGTTATAGCTCTTTCCTCTTATATGTTCGCATAGACCGTTTTCACAGCCGCATATCGAGCATATTCTTTTAGCTACCGAACAGCCTACGCTAACCTCCTTTTTTATACCGCTGTCAAGCTGCATTATAAAATCCTTATTGCTTTCCGTCCGGGGCATATATGCCCTTGCAGAAAGTCGGATATACTGCCGTCCGTCCGAGGTCTTTTTTCCCGATACTTTATCCGCACTGCACGAAAATATCCTTGCAGTCTGGTTATTGCTTTTCGGGTCATGGTCAAGAACACCTGTTACCCCTACAAACAGTTTTTCCAATTTTTTCAGTGCAGAATCAGAAAATCTTTCAAAATCTCTGTCTGTTTCATTGTCACACAAGACAACTGAGAAGGCATATACCTCATCCTCCTTAAGGGTTCTGCGGGTATAGCTGTTGATAAGCTCCAGTTCACCTGCTTTCAAATTGTTATTTTCATTTTCCACATTCATTCTCCCTTTTCAATACGTTTTTCTGTTTCCTCTGCCTGGGCATTATAAAGTCTTGCCTTTGCAAGCTCAACCTCATCCTGAAGATTGATATTATCCCATACTATCCGACACCTTTCATCAAACCCGTTAATACGCAGGAATGTTCGGCATATTTTTTTAATACTTTCATTAAGCACACGTCTGTAATATTCAAGCTCGCTTGTAAGGATATCCGCCTGCTGAGAGGACATTCTTTCTGTTGTTGACCATGTAAGCCCCAAAAGGAAAGGTGGGATTGACAGCTTTGCCACGATCTGCTCAAGTATCTGACGCACAGGAATTTCACTGTCGGGTATCTGATTATCCGCACCTATTGTCTTTATGTTTACATCTCCCACAGATACGAAATCTCTCGGTTCCCTGCTTTTCATAGCCTTGCTCCATTCAGAGGCTATAAGCATTGCCTTTTCCTTTGTAGTACCTCCCCTGTCGCCCTCACTCGGCTTATATGTAACGGCAAAGCGTACATTACCTACTCTGTCCCAGTTTGTGCCGATGGCATTAATAATCTTAAGTAATATATCGCTGACAAACGGAAGTCCCTTTAATATGGAGGTGCCATACAGCTTACCCGGCTCGGGCATAATTGCACTGCACAGTATAAGCTCAGGATATTTTACAGGCAATTTTGTACCTGTTTCATCTACAGTATTAATACGGACATCAAAGGGATTTTCACCGCAGCAAAGCTCGACATTGTCGAGGGAACTGTTGTAAAGTGCTGCAATATTTCCGTCTTTATCGGGTACTATCTCACCTATAGCAGTACCGTATGTAAGAAGCTGTTCAAGGTACTGTGATACAAAGCTGTCAACACCGTATGATATTCCGTTCACTCTTACATTTCTCAAAAACTCTTCCAATTTCGCTTCCGCTTTTTTATCAGAGCACTGAACGGTAAAGTTTCCCACAAGTCTTATAATTTTGTATATCGCTGCATCAATTATGGGAATAGATTCCCTGAGTGAGCGATACAGATTTTTTTCAAAGCCGCCGAGAGGACTGTAATTTCTTATACAGGAAAACGGATGATTATACCCCTCACTTCCCGCTGTCTGAACAGCAAAGCCGCTTTTATCGTTCTTATTTTTAATCTTAAACCATTTCATTTTTTCCTTTCCGGATGCTGCTGTATCACACCTTTGGATGGTTTTAAACAGCAACCCTATAATGCGGTAAGCCGCAGCAAAAGATAAACTTGTATATAATTGACCTGAATTTTTCACCTGCGAACCGCAAATTTATTTTTTGAATAAATCAGTAAGGAATTGACATTGGAGGTCCGCAGTTACGTGCCGAGGCTAATGCAAATATGCTGTCATCATATCCATTCAAATAGGTTGCAACAAAATACCTCACATCGTCCATTGCATGATCATTTTCTTTCATCGGAATATCCCTGCCTCCGCTTTCCCAACGGTACAATCCAAATTCACGTATACAGTCGGTACAGCAGCGGCATATCCTGATATCCCCCTGTTTAAGTGCACTGCTCACCTGCCTTATCCCGTCCGTAACATTATTTTTTGCTGCCGTCACCCTGAATCTGCCATGCCTTTTTATAACCTCAATAAAGCTTGCCGCAGACGGGTCAACAATCACCTCCGATATCTTCCTCGGACCTGCAAGGTCACATAGACCTTTATAATGTTCTTCATCCGTGCGTGAGGAGCCTTCCCTGCGGGAGCTGTAATAATATTCACTTATCCTGTACCATACACCTCCGCTGAGTCCCCATAAACCGAAAGAGGATGGATTGACCGTGCCGTAATCACATGAAATAACAAAATCATCAAATCCTCCCCTCGGCACATCACAAAGCATTTTTTCATCCGACATAAAAGGATAAACAAGCCCCTCCGCAGCCGTCCATTTTCCAAGGACATATCTCTGATAAAAGCTGCCCGAATAAAGCTTCTGATAGCGTCTTAGCATTGCTTTTGATAGGGAAGGATTATCCTCCATGGTGAAATGTATGTAAAAAAGATTTTTTTCCCTTACCTTTTTCACCCATTCAGTACAAAACCAATGCTGCGGATATTCGGGATTACAGTTAAACCACAGCTTAGATCTCTCAATAGAACACCTCGCCACAGCCTGCTCAACAAACGATCTCGGCATAAGGGCTACCTCGTCAAAAAGCACTCCGCAAAGCGTTATACCCTGTATAAGAGCCGCTGAACCCTCATCCCTGCCGCCGAAAAGATAGAAAATATTTTTTCTCTCACCGACCTGAACCTCCAGTACATTTGAAGAAAGCTTGTCTTTCACCTCAAATCCGAGATCCGTTAGCGCATTAATAAGCGGAACAACAAGATTTCTTTTAACCGAGCGTATAGTTTTTCCGCATATCGCAAAGCTGCCCTTATCAAAATTCAGCATTGCCCAAGAAATGAATGAAACACTCATACACAGGGTCTTACCGCTCCTCACGGCACCATCGCATATAATACCGTCACATTCGGCACTTTCACTTTCATCGCACCACCACCTCAGAAGCTTAAGCTGCTTTTCGGAAAAAACTGTATATTTCAAATAGTTCCCTCCTCCAAGATTTCAGATTCCGCGGTCCTTCCTCCCTCAAAATCAATATTTTTCTCGCCGGAGCTTTTAATGCCGCCTATAAGTGCAGCATAAAAATCCGATACACTTTTCTGTTCGCCGTCTTCTGCACATTCAAGCTTTTCGAGAGCCTTTATCCTGTCGAAAAACTTAATTTCCATTGCACCGTCCTTTGGTCTTTTAATTTCGGCAACATTGAACAGATCATAGGATTCAAGAGGCTTTTCCGAGGGATTATCATCGAACATGAGCCGGACAGCATCGGAAACATTTCCAAAAGCAAGCCTTTCATATCCGGCTCTTGCTCTTTCACGGTAATTTTTTGTGCGTGATTTATATATTTTGTCTATTTCCGCATTAATATCATCCCTTAGCAAAAGAGCCGCACCCGTTTTATCGGGATTACTGAACCCCGCATATAAAGCTGCCTCTTTAAAATTCCCGCTATTTGCATAAAGACAGCAAAACTGTTTTTCTCTCGGAGTAATCCCCCTCTCTTTTTTATTCAATTTCATACCCCCTTCAACAGGAGGGTAAAAAACAAAAAAAATTGACCCCATGAGGTCAACTTATGATAAAAAAATTGAAAATATTTAATTTTTACCTAAAAACACCATTATATGCTATGCAGTACCTAAGAAAAAGTGCAGACCGACATCCCTAATTCTCCCCAACATAGAGTAAAGTATATTTAATTCAAAATATAAATTGAATTTTTACGCATAATATGTTATGATTGTTTTATTGCTATCCGAACCAGGATATAAGAACTTAAAACAGGCTGTCATATCACACAGCAAAGAAAGGATTTGAAACAATGGCTAAAAAAAGAAAGAAAAAGGGACCGGCTCCGAGAAGAAAAACACCGGCAACGTCTGCACCAAAAAATCAACTGCCCGTTGCGGATACAGTCGATACAGGCAAAAAGCTTAAAGCAGGAATAATCACGGCAGTTATTCTTATCGTAATTATAGTAGGATTGTTGGTACTTGCACTTGTACTGTCAAATAACGGCAGCAACCCACAGTCCTCCGAAGAAGAGAGTACACAAAGTTCCCTTGCCTCGGGCGAATCAGTATTAGACGAAACCAAAACCTATTATGCCGACATAGATATAAAGGATTACGGAAAAATCATAGTTGAGCTTGACCCCGTTTCAGCCCCCAAAACCGTAGAAAACTTTGTCAAGCTTGCAAATTCAAAATTCTATGATGGTCTTACATTCCACAGAATTATGGAAAACTTTATGATGCAGGGAGGTCAGGCTAAGGACGGCATGGAGGAGCCGGAAACCATTGTCGGAGAATTTTCCAATAATGGTTATAACAATACAATTTCCCACACAAGGGGCACAATATCAATGGCGAGAACCGCCCAGGATATGAACAGTGCATCCTCACAATTCTTTATAGTCCAGAAGGACAGTCTGTACCTTGATGGGGATTATGCCGGCTTCGGTCATGTAACCGAAGGCATGGAGGTTGTTGATAAGATATGTGCGGATGCAAAGCCGACAGATGACAACGGTACCATTTCCGAAAGCGAGCAGCCAATCATTAATTCCATTACCATCCGTACAGAGGATAAATGATTATTCTAATAAAACATTTTATATAGAGGCAGCAGAATACATCCTGACCAAACCGGATATACCCAAAGAAAGATTGGGAATATCCGGTTTTCACAACTGCTGACGGCAAGCTTTAAAATAATAATGTATTTTTCAAGAAATATATAGAAAAATTAATTGATTTTTTGTGCAATATGTGGTATAATAGCCATATGCTTTTAAAAAATTTAAAGTATGAAAAAGGTTGGAGGTATATTTATGGATAAATTGATAGATGTAACAAGAATGGATAATTATTACGAACAGATTGTCAAGAAAAAATTCACGGCAAAACAGTCAATCAGCCTTATAGGTTCCATATGCGGTATTATTTTGGTAATTGCACTGTGTGTAATTTTTTCCGGAGTATATTCCTTTCTTATTCCTGTTTCCCTGATACTTTTAGGAGTGGGTATATGGCTTATAGTATATCTGGTGAGAAACTCCGGAATAGAATATGAATACACATTTGTAACGGGTGAAATGCGTATAGAGCGTATAAAGGGCAAGGCAAAACGCCGTAATATAACAGTATTTGATATCAAAGGAATTGACGATATCGGAAAATATTACAACCACGAAACAGGCAAGCGTAATGTTGAGCCGTCAAAACACAATCTTGTGCTCCATGCCGAGGAAAATAATACCAGCGACTCAACATACTATGTTTTGATACATGACAAAATCAGGCATAAGCCGGCTTTGCTAATTTTCACGCCTAACAAAATGACCCTCGAGAAACTCAGACCCTATCTTTCAATCGAACTGAAGAAAAAATTTATTACCCTCATGAAAAAGGAAGAGGAATACGAAAAAACCGCAGCGGCGAATGCATAAAAACAGGCTTTAGGATGTATCAATGCATCCTGAAGCCTGTTTTTTTATTCTCCGGAAAAAAATTCCCTTATAGCATTATTTTCAATTCTGTATATAAAACAATCTCCTATACTTTTGAGGAAAATAAAGCTTATACCCTTGCCGCTGCTTTTCTTATCTCCCCTTGTTGCCTTGATGATATCATCAAGGCAAAATTCCGTGCTTGTTGTCATATCATATTTTTTGAGGAGCTTATATATTCTATCCGCACTTCCTGCTTCGGTAATACCCTTATTTTCAGTTATTTTTGTAATAAGGTAAGCACCGAGTCCGACTGCCTCGCCGTGTGTTATGCCGCTGTAATTATAAAGCTTTTCAAGAGCATGACCGAATGTATGTCCGAAATTCAGAATAGCCCTCTCCCCTGTGTCAAGTGCATCATGCTCGACGACAAGACTTTTTATAGAAATACATTCATATATGATATCATCTATAAATTTTCTTGCTTCTTCCCTTTCAAGTCTTTCAAAGAGTGATCTGCTGCGTATGCAGCCGTATTTTATTACCTCGCCCATTCCGTCATTAAAGAATTTTTTCGGCAGAGTATCAAGTGTATCAGGATCGATAAGAACTGTTTTAGGCTGCTTGAATGCTCCGACAAGATTTTTTCCCACAGAAAGGTCAACACCTGTCTTCCCTCCGACAGAGGAATCAACCTGTGCAAGCAGACTTGTAGGTATCTGAACAAAATCTATTCCACGAAGATAACTTGCCGCCGCAAAGCCGGCCATATCTCCCGTAACACCGCCTCCGAGAGCAACGACTATATCACTTCTTGTTATATCATTTTCAAAGAAATGTGCATACATCTGCCCTATTATTGAAAGTCTTTTTCTTTCCTCACCGGCTTTAAATACAAACAATGATGTTTCAAATCCGTTGTCCATAAGAGATTTTTCCACAATTTCCGCATAAATAGGTGCAACATTGCTGTCACTTATTATTGCTGCACGAACAGCGTTGGAAACTTCCCTTACATATTTACCTGTTTGGGAAAGTATTCCCCTTTCGATATACACATTATATCTGTCGTCTGTTTTTACATTGATAATTTTCATTCTCCCAGACCCTCCTTAATCATTCTGCTTTTTGCGAGAAGTCTCTCAAGAGATTCTCTGTCACCACTTTGTATTGCGGATTTTATGCTGTTAAGATTTTCTGTGAGTATACCAATTTCCTCGATAAGCGGTTCTCTGTTTTCAAGAAAAAGCTCCGCCCATAGTTTTTCATTTATATTTGCAACCCTTGATACATCACGATAACTCCCTGCTGAAAATCCCTTATGCTTGGGGCAGGTCGGACTCATAACATACGAGCAGGCTATAACATGGGGAAGCTGTGAGGTAAAGGAAATAATCCTATCATGCTCCTCCGGCGTAGAATATACTACTTGTCCGAATCTCAGCTTTCTCATCAGTTTATCAACAGTTTCAACCGCACTCTTATCCGCATCGCATGGAACTATAATACAGCTTGAACCGACAAACAAATCAGCCTCGGAAGCGGAAAAACCGTTTTTTTCCTTTCCCGCCATGGGGTGGCATCCCACAAAGCTGAAACCATATTCCTTGGATATGGCGGTAAGCTCCCGACACAGGTCGGTCTTTATGCCCGCACTGTCGATTACAATACATTTTTGGGGGATAAGGTGAGCATAGTCCTTTACGAATTTAATCATTGCTCCCGGAAACGTACCAAGGATAAGCATATCCGCATCACAAAGAGCCTCAGTATTACCTATTTCATCTATTGCGCCACAAGCAAGTGCGTCTTCAAGAGGTTTACGGCTGCGATTAATCCCCACAACATAGCAATCTGTATACTTTTTTATGGCCTTTGCAAATGAGCCGCCGATAATTCCCAATCCGTATATTACAATTTTCATTAATTTGCTGCGGAATATAGGATCCCGAAGCTCCCCCCTTATAATAAACTAAAAACATTATACCACCCGAACAGTATATTTGCAATATTCATCTAAGGAAACACTGAATAAAACAAAGTAATCCGAGCCCAAATTGATATCGTGCTAAATTATTTCACCAATCCGATA